>NZ_DBNJ01000022.1:0-76032 GCF_002297765.1 Thalassolituus sp. UBA675 | reverse complement strand
TCAACCATTTAATCCGCTTACCCGCTTTATTCAGTTCACATTATTCAGCCCACATTCTCATCAGGTTGCTTCTGGCTTTTAAAATATGCAGCCGCGCCTGTCTATTTTCTTCCGTGTCTGCCATCTGTTGCAGCGCCAGGTACAGATCAAACAGCGTGCCGCGATGCTCTTCAGAGCGAACCTGGCTCTGAATCCAACCAACGGCTGCGTATCGGACGCCGCGGGTGACGGGGGCGACATAGTGCAGTTCGCGAGTCGGATAAATGTAAACCGACCCTTGGGGCAATTTAATCACGTCGTCCCCATCGTGCTTCTGCAGGATCAGTTCGCCGCCATCGTAGGTATCAGGGTCGGACAGAAACAAGGTGAACGACAAATCCGTTCTGGTTGCGTGAATAAACGCGTTGTCGACATGAGAACCGTAAGTCATGCCCTCATCATAGCGACTGATAATGATGTTGCTGAGTTTATCTGGAAACGCCGAGTTGGTGACCATCGGATGCTTACGCAGCGCTTGTTCAACGAGCTTTGTTGCCGCAATGATTTTGGGCGACTTAGGGTCGGCCTGAAGGTTCTTTTTTACGGCGCGGGCAGTCTTGCCTGCTGTTTTTTTACCATCCACAAACAGGTCGTCGCTGAGGCTGTTCAGAACCGCAGTTACAGAGTGGACATCCAACAGATTATCTACGAGAATTGTCATGGTATCGAAAATGAGAACTGATCGTATATGCTATTGATAGTAGCATAAAAATGTATCCGCAAAACGAATTTTCAGGAGACCTGAGTAATGGGTAAGCGCAACAAACTGTGGAAAAGCATCAGTGTGATCGGCCTGGCCGGCGCAGCAGGCATGAGCTTGAGTGCTTGTACCGAAGAAGAAAACGAAGGCGAAGCGGCGGTTGCGCCGATTGAGACCTCCGTTGATGCCGTTGCACTTGCTGGTGAAGGCGAGGGTGAAGGCGAAGTGATCTCTGCCGGTGAAGGTGAGGGCGAAGGCGCAGCAGCAACAGAGCTGACGTCTGATGATCTTGCTTATCTGACTCACCTCAGCCTGATTAAGGGTCACCTGTATGTCGGCGCCGAGCTCTACAAGGCTGGCCATATCGAGCACGCTAAAACACACATGAAGCACCCAGAAAGCGAGTTGTACGCTGATCTGGTTCCTGCTTTAGAAGCACGTGGTACCGCTGGCTTCGCGAAAGAGCTGACTGCCGTATCCGATGCGGTTAATGAGGAAAAAGGTGTAGAAGCTGTACAGACTGCGCTGGATACCCTGCTTGCCGCTATCGACACCAACGCTATGGCCGTTTCTGAAACCAGTGCGACACCGGCAGAGAAACTGAAGCTGGTTGTACAGCTTCTGCGTACTGCGGCGGATGAGTACGCTATCGCAGTGGTGGACGGCAAAATGGAAAATGCACACGAATATCAGGACGCATTTGGTTTCACTACGATTGCCACCGACTTGGTTGAAGGCATTGAGTCCGATGAGTCAGCGGTAACCGACGCGAAAGCAGCTACTCTTGCCATTCTCGCCGATGTTAAGCCGCACTGGCCTGGTCTGATTCCACCAGAGACCCTGAAAACAGAAGCGGGTGCTCTGTACGGTGCTGCGGCGCAGATTGAACTGCTGGCACTCGGCCTGTAACAGACTGATCCTGCCGTTTTAAAAAGAAGGTGGAGCATGGCTCCACCTTTTTTTTGCTTGTTTGATACCATGACAGCATGAGTGGCATTTCTATAATTAGATTGGTGTGTTCCGCCGTGGCAGGTGTGCTATTAGTCAGCACGCCCTCTCATGCTGCCGACTATTCAGGCAATGGGTCCTGGCATCTTGGGGCTGCCTATGAAACGGCGACAATTGATCAGAATCTTCTTGATACCGGTGCGTGGTCGTCCACTTATCCGAGGTTAACGGTCGGTGGTACCGGGCCTATGAATGCGCGATTTGAAATCAGTTGGACGCGCATGAGAGCCGATCGGGAAGGTGCGAATATTGTCGGCCTCGATGGCGATGTCTGGTTACCCTATGCTCTGGATGGAGCCCCCGCCTCACGATTGCGGCCCTATTTAATCCTTGGGGTCGGCTATCACAGATACTATGGTGAGACGTCGGTACTGGACGAGGAAGGTGCTGACAATGGCGCGCGCAGTCTGAACGCTGGTCTTGCGGTGGTGGGTAACCTGACTCAGACGACAGAACTCGTCGCTACATTCCGTTATCGCTATCTGACATGGGACGCACCCGATGATGATCTGGGTGAATCGGTCAGTGCTGCCAATGCCACTATCACCAGTGTATCCTTCGGTATACAGCAGCTTTTTTAAACAGAGTAGTTACATGCATAACCCATTTGAACCTTTAGCCTTCCGGGCCATGGTAACTCCTGATTATCCGGCGTTTTATGATGGTCAGTCGACACTGAATTATGCACAACTGCATAAAACCGTTGTGCAGGTATCAGAAAAGTTGGCGGAGGCCGGAATTGGCTCTGGTCATCGCGTGTATCTGCTGCTCCCCGAGAATCTGGCGTTTATTGCGACTATGGCGCTGTTTCATCGCGCCGCAGTCAGCTGTCTCGGAATCGCTGGGACTGATATCCCAGAGCAGCCAGAGTTCGATTTTGTTGTCTCGCTGAAAGCCGATAAAGATGTCAGTGGCATTCGTAACATTGGCCTCAGTCAGGACTGGTTTAATGAAGCTCGTAACATGCCGGGGCTGGAGCCGATGCAGGACTATTCTTCTGCGGAGGATATCTGTCGCATTATTCTGACCAGTGGCACCACCGGAAAGCCGAAAGCAGTAGGGCTGACGCCGGCAATGATAGAGCAGCGTCTCTATCGTAATCATCTGGTCTGGGGAAGTGCGACGGGGCATGATCTCAATCTGATGGGGCACTCCAGCATTGGTGGCTTCATGGGGTCATTGCAGACAATACAGGCGGGCAAGGTAGTGCTCCTGCCTGCGAGCGCCGAAGCGTTTGCCAAAGCGATCCGTACTTTTTATGTCACCTCTATATTAAGTTCCTCTACGGCACTTTTCCGCCTTGTGAACTCAAATGCGCTGTCAGCCGCTGACCTGAATGGTGTCCGCGAGATTCGTCTGGCGGGTAGTGCTTTGTCACCGGGGATGATCCACCGAATTAAACAGGTATGTCCTCAGGCGCGTATCTTCAATGTTTATGGCTCTACCGAAGTCGGTGCGGTTGGCATGGTTCAGGTGACCAGGCCGGAACTGGTCTGGAAAACAGCGATTGTTCAGCCGGGCGCGTCAGCGGAAGTCATTGACGATCAGGGCAGCCCGGTACCTGATGGAACCGAAGGTATTGTTCGGATACGCAGTTCGGGGATGGTCAGTGGTTACATGAAAGGTAGCCCGGATAACAATGAGTTCCGTGATGGGTGGTTCTATCCGGGGGACCGGGGTGTATTCCGGGACGGTGTTCTGTGTTTAACCGGACGGGAGTCTGAAGTAGTAAATCTTGGTGGGGTGAAGGTCAATCCTGCTGATATTGAAGCCGTGGCTGAGCAGATGCCGACTCTGACTGATGTTGCTGCCTGTCAGGTTGAGCGGGCAGATAACTCGGAGAAGCTTGCACTGGCTTATACCGCTGATAGCACCATTCCGGTATCAGAGATTGCGGAGTTTCTGAAGGCGCGGCTTGATGCGACGCTCGTCCCGACGGAGTATTTCCAGCTCAAAGAAATCCCGCGTAATGCGATGGGCAAAGTTAAACGACAGGAACTGAGTCGCGACCTGAGCGCTGTACTGCGCGGCTCAGGCAGCTAGCAAGGGGGCTTACCAGCTCTTGTATGGCAGGAATTTGCCATTCAGCGTGAGAAGAACACGGTCGCCTTTTGGGTCTTCGATTTTGTCGACTTCCATGGAGAAGTCGATGGCGCTCATGATGCCGTCGCCAAACTTCTCCTGGATAACTTCTTTCAGCGTGTCACCGTAGACGCCCACAATTTCGTAGAGTCGATAGATTAATGGATCAGTAGGGACAGCCTGATCCCATATTTTGGTTGGGTATGCTTCCAGCGCGGTGGCCATGCTTTGGTCAAATCCCAAATACTCTGCAATGGCCGCGGCCTTTTCGGCAGGGGCGCTGTTCATGCCCAGGCAGGCAGACGTCAGCCAGACAGGAGACATTCCAAGATCCGCCCCCATTTGTTCCCACGTCAGTTCTTTCTCAATTTTGCGGGCGATAATCGCCTCAGTCATCGTTGCTTTATCCATCGTTATCCCCTGTCAGTCCAGAAAGCACGACGGCTCATCGTGAGCCGTTTCGGTGCAATATCATTGGTAAAGGTCCCGTTTAAGGGAGCTAAAGGGATAACAGCAACTCTGGTGCCAGCTTTCAGATCGGGCGTTTGTGTATGTAGCTGACGAACATATCTTCGCGCAGTGGTCGACTGAACAGGTAGCCTTGATAATTACGGCAACCATGATCTTTCAGGTAGATCTGTTGTTGATCTGTCTCGACGCCCTCGGCAATGATATCCATATCAAGATTCTGACCAAGCTGGATGATGGCATCAACGATACTTGCTGGCCGGTTATCAGGGTTGATGTCCATCACGAACGCCCGGTCAATTTTCAACTTATCTATCGGCAGTTTCTGTAAATAGCTCAGAGACGAATAGCCTGTGCCAAAGTCATCCAGTGCAAAAGTGTATCCCTTGTTGCTGAGACGCTGCATTTTTTCCCTGATCAGATCTTTATCGCCCATAAACAGGCTTTCGGTAAGCTCCAGCTCCAGCACGCTGCTATCGATATCACAACTTTTCATGGTCTTATCGAGCTTGGCTTCGAATTCCGGGTCCATGAATTGGGCTGGGCTGATATTCACCGCCAGGCGCTTGAAGCTTGGCGGTAAGGATTTGTTTCTGATCCACTGGCGCAGTGTCTGGCAGGCATGGGTAAGCACCCAATCCCCCAGCGGCAGAATCAGGTTAGTTTCCTCAGCCGCGGCGATGAATACGTCAGGGTAAACGGATTGCCCGTTGTTGACCCAGCGACACAGCGCTTCGGCCCCGGTGACTTCACCCTCTGCATTGTGCTGAGGCTGATATACGAGCGTGAAACCGTTATCCCGAATAGCCTGATAAAGATCATTAAACAGGTGCAGGCGTTCGCGTGTTTCTTCCTGCATCCGATGGTTGTACAAGCACAATTGTGAGCGGCCCTGATGTTTTGCCCAATACATTGCTGTGTCCGCTTGTCTTATCAGGTCGTTTGCCCCGCAGTCGGTCGAGGGGAAAATCGAAATACCGATACTGGCAGTCATATGGAATTTATTGATATCGATACAGAAAGGCTTGCGAATAGCTTGAAGCACGGCGGTACCCAGCTCAACCGCTCTCTCTTCGGCAAGTTCATGCGCGCTGAAAACTTCATCAGGAATAATCAGAAACTCATCGCCCCCAAGACGGGCGATCAGGTCTTTCTCCCCGACGGTGGCTTTCAGCCGATGTGAGGCCTCAATAAGCAGGCGATCACCGATCGGGTGCCCTAATGAGTCGTTGATATTTTTGAAGTGATCAAGATCGATGAAGAGTACGCTACCGCAGGTCTTATCGTCTTCTGACCAGGCGATTTTCTTCTCCAGCTCCTGCAGTGCCATTCTGCGGTTAGCCAGCTCGGTAAGCGGATCGTAGTTAGCCTGGTACTCAATGAGCTCCTGCTTGCGTTTCACTTCTGAAATATCACGAATCAGCCAGATCAGAGCGTCCTGCATGTTTGCGTGCTCCTCTAGCGGGATCATCCGCGATTCGAGATAGAGGTCATCATGATTGAACTCAGTAATCACAAGTTCTTTCTTTTCCAGCGCCTGATTGCGGGCTTCCTCTATTTTTCGGGTCGCCGACAGGTTCAGCCAGGCCGTGAAGGGTGTTCCTGTCAGGTCTTCGTTAAGGCGCTGAACGCGCCCGTTGGGGTTACCGAAACGCCCGTTGATCACTCCTGTTGCGGTGACGAGCAGACCTATGTCAGGGAAACCCGCGGTAAAGGCATCGTTCAGTGCCTGCTGGTGGGCAATCCGTGTGGTGGTTTCATCGAGGTGTTCGCTGAGGTCGTTAAACGCTTCTTCCAGCTGTGCAATCTCAGTGGCACTGCGACTTTCAGGAATACTGGCGTATTTGCCTTGCTTTATCGAACTGGTCAGCTGTACCAGGTGCTTGACCGGGATAAGAATATATTTACGGAGAATCTGGCTCTGAACGACCAGGAAAATAATGACCAGCAGGGCGACAAGTATTGTTTTTCGGGCGAGAGAACGCAGCATAGAGTCGTAATCACTATGTGCATCATAATGCGCAAATAGCCACGCGCGGGTGTCCCTTTTTATGCTCTGATCCGTATTGCCGGTGTGTGGTGACACCGGGTATTTAAGGTTCACTGGGAATAAAGCATAGAACTCCGATTTGTAGCGCTCGATCTGGGGCTCCTGCACGCCAGTATTCAGGGAGTGACTGCTTAGCCGGTACTTGGTGTTGTGCAGCCGGTCGCTGGCGTTGCTTGAAAAAATAACGCGGTCCCCTGCTTCAGACAAAACAGCGAGATAACGCAGAGACGGGTCGTCAATACTCTCCCGGATCTGGTTCTCGACAACATGACTACTGCTTTGGCTGACGTGGTACTCCACGTTTTTGGCAATACTTTCCAGCTCGAAGCTTATACGCCGCTCCCAGTTACTCGAAAACTGTTCCAGTTGGAGCTGCAGTAACAGATAGCCAAGCCCACAGGTAATCAGCCCCAGCATCAGCAGGGACCAGTTCAGTAACAGTTGGGCGAGCGACCTCCGAGGCGTCACACTGACCCCCTGCTGGGCTTTTGGGGGTTCTGTGCCCCAAAATTGAACACTGCAGTCTGTTGCTTATGTGGTTGTCGCAGAATACTCACTGCATGGTGCACGATCGCGCGTGCCTCCCTGATAGCGGTTTGTTAATACTGACATTCAGTGTAGCAGTGCTGTAGCGGGTTGCCCGGGGTACGCATGGAGTGGCCTCTATTAGCCTCTATTAGCCTGATGGTGCCAATGTGGACAATGTGTTGGCCGGCCGGTTCGTCTATTGCTGTAGAGGTGATGAAGTGCCTGAATAGGTGCATAAAACTCGAGAATCACCGTGGAACGGTTCTGCATGTCGATAAATTGGAAGCACTACGAATTACAGGAGGGTTTCTACGATGAGCTGATCAGCTCGCCCGGAAACCCTAGAGTCCCCGCCCGGCAACTCGCCAACTATCTGAATAGCCTGACAGAAGAAGAAATACAGTCACGTAAGCTGGCCGCTGAGTCCACTATCAAAGATATGGGGGTTTCTTTCACCGTTTACAGTGAAGGTGAGAACATCGACCGCGCCTGGCCATTTGATATCGTGCCCCGGATCATATCGGCCCAGCAGTGGGAGAAAACAGCGGCGGGTCTGCGTCAGCGTCTGAAGGCGCTGAATATGTTTATTGATGATCTGTACCATGAACAGAAGATCATTAAAGACGGCGTCATTCCTGAGTTTGTACTGAAACAGTCGAAGAACTATCGACCTGAGTGTGAGGGCGTTAATCCGCGCTTTGGTGTCTGGGCGCACATCTGTGGGACCGATCTTGTCCGCGATGGTGACGGCCAGTTTTATGTACTTGAGGACAACCTGCGGGTGCCTTCCGGCGTTTCTTACATGCTCGAGAACCGTTCCATTATGAAGCGGGTTCTGCCTGAGGTGTTTGAAAAAGTCAGTATCGCGCCGGTTGGTGATTATCCAGAAGCTCTCTTTAATATGCTGGCTTCTTTGTCGCCACGTCAGAGCTCCAGCCCGGTGGTCGTGGTTCTGACTCCAGGCATTTTTAATTCGGCGTACTTTGAACATGCCTTCCTGGCTCAACGCATGGGGGCTGAGTTGGTCGAAGGCAGCGACCTCGTCGTCGGTAAAGATGACTGCGTCTATATGAAGACAATCTCTGGTCTGGAGCGGGTTGATGTTATTTATCGCCGTATTGACGACATGTTCCTCGACCCTGAAGTGTTTCATCCTGAATCAGTACTGGGAGTCCCTGGACTGATGCGTGCATGGCGCAAGGGCAAAGTTGCTCTGGCAAATGCGCCGGGTGCAGGCGTCGCCGATGATAAAGTCGTGTATGCGTACGTACCCGATATCATTCGTTATTATCTGAGCGAAGAGCCTTTGATTCCGAATGTCGAAACTTACCTCTGCTACGACGACAAGCAGCGTGAATACGTGCTGGATAACCTCGATAAACTGGTCGTAAAACCAGCTAACGAGTCTGGCGGTTACGGCATGCTGGTGGGCCCGCACAGTACTAAAAAAGAACGAGAACAATTTGCTGAGCTGATTCAAGCCAATCCGCGAAATTATATTGCTCAGCCTACGTTGGCGTTATCAACAGCGCCAACACTTGTCGGGCGCAGTAAAGTCGAGCCCCGTCACCTCGACCTGAGACCCTTCATCCTTCAGGGCGAATCAAGTTACGTAACGACTGGCGGACTGACGCGGGTAGCGATGAAAAAAGGCTCTCTGGTAGTTAATTCATCGCAAGGTGGTGGTAGTAAAGATACCTGGATTGTTGATACGTCTGCGGGGAAAGCCTGATGTTATCGAAAGTTGCTGAACGGGTTTACTGGGCCGCCCGCTATCTTGAACGGGTAGAAAGCACAGCCCGTATGTTGAGTATTTACGACACCCTGCTTTTCGACCTGCCGCGTCAGGTTAATCTGGGTTGGTATAACCTGATTGTAATTAACAGTCTTGAACAGGATTTCAACGAGCGTTATTCGGTGCAGGATGAGCGTAACGTGGTGAAGTTTCTGGTCGGCGACGACACGAACCCCAGTTCTACAGTGACCTCGCTCAAAGCCATTCGTGAAAATATCCGTACCACGCGCGATGTTATCCCGGCGGATACCTGGGAGCTGGTGAATGAACTGAGCCAGTATGTTCAGGATCATCTGCAGCAGGGCATTAATCGTCGCGACCGACATGAATTTCTGGGCAATGTTATCAGTGCCTGTCAGCAGATTATTGGTCTGTGGCAGGTCAATATGCCGCGCGATAGCGCCTGGGAAATGCTCAAGCTTGGTCAGAATCTTGAACGTGCCGATATGACCACCCGGAATCTGGATGCCGCGACAGCGGCCATCATGCAGATCGAGGACGATGATTTTGCTGTAAATAGCCAGCAGATTATCTGGGGAAATGTGCTGCGTTCTTTGAGTGCCGATCAGCCGTATCGTCGGGCGATGCGCAGTTCTGTTAAAGCGCCTCTGGTGTGCAGCTTTCTGCTGACAGACCCGCGTTTCCCGCGTTCTGTCGAGTATTGTCTCAACGACATGATTCAGGGTGTGAAGGCGTTGCCGCGTGCCGAAAAAATTATCGCGGATATCCGTAAGCTTCATAAGACTGTCACAGACCGTGCTGAGGATAGCGCTCCCGGCCCTGAAATGCGGGAAGCCCTGAACGATCTGCAGATTTCACTGCAGTATCTTCATTTTTCTATCAGTCGTACCTGGTTCCTGAATGATCAGGAACAACTGGCGGTGGCCCAATGACAATTACAGTCGCACTTAATCATAAAACCCGGTATGACTTTGATCGCCCGGTGTCATTATCTCCGCACGTGGTGCGTTTGCGTCCGGCACCTCACTGCCGCACACCTATCCGCTCATACAGTCTGAAAATAGAGCCGGAAGAGCACTTTATTAACTGGCAGCAAGACCCGTACGGTAACTTTCAGGCGCGACTCGTTTTTCCTGAAAAAAGTCGCTGCTTATCGGTAGAGGTTGAAGTAATCGCCGATATGACGGTGATCAACCCGTTCGACTTTTTTATTGAAGAGTACGCTGAGGAATTTCCGTTCAAATACGGAAAGAGCCTGAAGAAAGAGCTGGAACCCTACCTGCATTGCACCACCGAAGGTGAAATGTTCACCACGCTGCTGGAAAGTATTCCGCGTGAGAAAAAGCGTACCATCGATTTTCTTGTCGATATCAATATGCGATTGCAGCAGGACATCGATTATCTGGTGCGCATGGAACCGGGCGTTCAGACGCCGGAAGAAACACTGGAAAAAGGCAAAGGTTCTTGTCGGGATTCTGCCTGGTTGATGGTGCAGTTACTGCGTCACCTGGGGCTGGCCGCCCGTTTTGCGTCTGGCTATCTGGTTCAGCTCAAATCCGATGAGAAATCTCTCGACGGTCCTTCTGGCCCTGAAGCTGACTTCACCGACCTGCATGCCTGGTGCGAAGTCTATCTGCCGGGTGCTGGATGGGTGGGGCTCGACCCGACCTCTGGGCTATTTGCATCCGAGGGGCATATCCCACTTGCCTGCACGCCAGAGCCGAGCTCTGCAGCGCCAATTTCTGGCTTCACTGATGAGTGTGAAGTCGAGTTTACTTTCTCAAACGAAGTCACTCGTTTCCATGAAGACCCACGGGTGACCAAGCCGTATACCGAGTCAGAATGGGAAGACGCGCTGGCATTGGGCGAGAAAGTCGATCGTATTCTGAAAGATGAAGACGTCCGTCTGACAATGGGCGGCGAGCCAACGTTTGTATCTGTCGATGACATGGAATCCGCGCAGTGGAATACCGAAGCGCTGGGCAAAGACAAACTGGCATTAGCGAAAACCCTGTTGCTCCGTCTGCGAGACCACTTTGCACCGAAAGGCCTGCTGCATTATGGCCAGGGCAAGTGGTATCCGGGAGAAGAAGTACCGCGCTGGGCGTTAGGTTTATTCTGGCGTACCGATGGCGAACCTTTATGGCAGGACAAAGACCTGCTTGCCCGCGTAGATAAACATTACGGACACACCGAGGAAGACGCACGGGCATTTGCCCGACGGCTTGCAGAGTTACTGAACGTTCCGCAGCGTTGTGCTCAACCTGCGTATGAAGATGGACTGCATTATCTGCTGCAGGAGCAGAATTTACCGGAAAATATTGATAGCCGGATTGCCAGCAGCAAAGACAGCCTTGAGCGCCGTCGACTGGCACGGGTGTTAGAGCAGGGGCTGGACACCCCGACCGGGTACGTACTGCCGCTTGAGTGGAATTTCTACGGACATTGCTGGCAGTCCAGCGAGTGGCAGTTCCGCCGCGGGCGTCTGACTCTGATCCCGGGCGATTCGCCGATGGGGCTTCGTCTGCCGCTGGAGAGTCTGCCACCTGCGGAAGAAGATCCTCTGATTCAGGAGACTGACCCGCACCGCGAAGCCGGACCTCTGGAAACCGCCGATGCCGCAGTAAAAGAGGCTCTGGCACGTAACAGTCGCCCGGTAGCTCAGTCGCAACCGCTTACACCGACATCATCGACGCCTCCGGTGCAGAAACAGAGCGCTCAGAAGAAGGTCGAGGGCAACGAGAAGACTGAGTCTGCGGCGAAGAAAGACGATTATCGCTGGAAAAATCTGGTGCGTACGGCACTGGGCATTGAAGCCCGCGACGGTAAGTTACACTTGTTTCTTCCGCCGCTGCCTTACCTCGAAAGCTACGTGAATCTGCTGGCGCTGATAGAGCGGACAGCAATGGAGCTGGATCTACCTGTCATTATTGAGGGCTATGAGCCGCCGAAAGACCATCGCATGCAAAAGCTGTTGGTGACTCCTGATCCGGGCGTGATCGAGGTGAATATTCACCCGTCAGACAACTGGTCCGACATGGTCAGCAACATGACTGAGTTATATCAGGCTGCCAAAGAAAGCCGCCTGAGTACTGAGAAATTCATGTTGGATGGTCGTCACACGGGAACCGGAGGTGGCAATCACATTACCTTGGGTGGTGCGACGCCTTCGGACAGCCCATTTTTGCGACGGCCTGATCTCTTGCGTAGCTTCGTTACCTTCTGGCAGAACCATCCGTCGTTGTCGTATTTGTTTTCTGGCGCCTTTATTGGCCCGACCAGTCAGGCACCCCGAGTCGATGAGGGCCGCGATGAAGCTCTGTATGAATTGGAAATTGCTTTTCAGCAGATGCCTGACGGGGACGTCGCACAGCCCTGGTTGGTTGATCGCCTGTTACGTAATCTACTGATTGATATGACGGGTAACACGCACCGAGCAGAATTCTGTATTGATAAACTGTTCGCACCGGGCAGTCCGTCCGGGCGACTGGGCATTCTCGAATTCCGTGGATTTGAAATGCCGCCGCATAGCCGTATGGCACTGGTTCAGGCGCTTCTGCTTCGTGCTCTGGTCGTACGGTTCTGGCGGAAGCCCTACAAGCAGAAGCTTGAGCGCTGGGGTACTCGTCTGCACGATCAGTTTATGCTGCCGCACTATATCTGGCAGGACATTAAAGATGTGGCGGCCGATCTGCAGGAGCATGGTCTGGATTTCCGTGCTGAATGGTTACTGCCTTTCCGTGAATTCCGCTTCCCTCACTATGGCACGGTGAATCTCGGGGATATGTCACTTGAATTGAGCTGGGCTATTGAGCCATGGAATGTACTTGGTGAAGAAGTCTCCAGCTTTGGTACCGCGCGCTACGTCGATTCTTCTGTAGAGCGTTTGCAGGTTCGCGTTACCGGCATGACTGGCAGCCGCTATATTCTGGCTTGTAACGGACGTAAGGTGCCGCTGCGGGCCACCGGTAAACATGGTGAGTTTGTAGCAGGTGTGCGTTACAAAGCCTGGGCGCCACCTTCGGCACTGCATCCGACCATTGATGTTCATGTTCCCCTGCATTTCGATCTGATCGACACCTGGAACGGGCGCTCGGTGGGTGGAGCGACCTATCATGTGTCTCATCCGGGTGGGCGCAGCTATGACGTATTCCCAGTGAATGCTGCTGAAGCCGAGTCCCGCCGTGGCAATCGTTTCACCACGACAGATCACACACAGGGGCCTTATACGCCTCGCCCTGAGATTGATGCCATGCGCGAATTTACTGCGCATACAGATGTCAGGCCGATGAGTGCCCCGGCGGAAGAGTCGTATGATGAGTATCCTCTGACGCTGGATCTCAGAACTCAGCCTAAACGCTGAGAATCTGCCATAATTGCGGCCAGATAACCTGAGATAGCCAATATGACTGATGAGTCAGCCATCACGCCGACTGCCGAAGACCTGTATCCACCGCTGCAACGCAGCGGTGATGCTGTTTACGATGCCGCCGGTACCATGCATCCGCACTGGAATTATGTCATGGAGAGCCTGGCAGGAATGCCGGGCAGCGTCCTGCATGACCGTCAGGCTAAGGCCCGTCGCTTGTTGCGTGACGACGGCGCGACGTACAACATCTACAGTGACAATTTCCGCGATAAGCAGAACGACTCCCGTACCTGGGGGCTAGATCTTATTCCTAATGTCATCAGCAGTGATGACTGGGCAGCCATTGAAAGTGGGCTGGTTGAGCGTGCGGAGCTGCTGAATCTATTATTGCGGGACATTTACGGCCCACGCCAACTGATACGCACTGGCGTTATCCCTCCTGAAATCATTTACGCGAATCGCGGTTTTCTGCGCGCCTGTCAGGGGCTGCGTATGCCCGGCGAGCATGATCTCATTATTCACGCTGCTGATATGGCCCGTGGCCCAGACGGTAAAATGATGGTGCTTGCGGACAGAACTCAGAGCCCGAGTGGCGCAGGTTACGCGCTCGAAAATCGTACGGTGATGTCGCGTGTCTTGCCGAGCTTATTCCGCGATAGTCACGTTCATCGCCTGGCCGGCTACTTCCGCCAGTTGCGTAGCAAAATGCAGAGCCTGTGCCCTCACAGACCCTCGCCTCGTATCGCGGTGTTGACCCCTGGCCCTCGTAATGAAACCTATTTTGAACACGCCTATCTGGCGAATTACCTCGGGTTTTATCTGGTTCAGAGTGATGACCTGGTCGTTCGTGGTGGATTTCTCTGGATGAAATCGCTGGATGGTCTCAGCCGGGTCGATGTACTTATGCGTCGCGTTGATGACTGGTTCTGTGATCCGGTAGAACTGCGCGGTGATTCCCGCCTCGGTGTGCCCGGTCTGCTGCAGGTGGTCAGGGCTGGCAACCTGGTGGTGGCCAACTCTCTGGGCTCGGGCATTCTTGAAAGTCCAGCGCTGCTGAAATATCTCCCGGACATCGGTCGCGCGCTACTTGGGCGTGAGCCTCGCCTCAACAGCGTGCAGACATGGTGGTGTGGTGATCCTACTGACATGACCTATGTTCTGGATAACCTGGCGAAGCTGGTGGTGAAACCTACGTATCGTAAACCCGGCGAACTCAGCTTCTTTGGGCCTAAAGCCAGCGCTGAAGAGCTGGCTAATATGGCCGCCCGGATTAAAAGTGATCCCCAGCGCTATGTTGGCCAACCTGTACTGGAGTCCAGCTTCTTACCGACTCTGCAGAATAATGTGTTGGCACCGCGGCCAGCGATACTCCGGGCCTTCACGGTTGCGGGTACCGGGTCATACAGTGTTATGCCGGGCGGTCTTACCCGGGTTGGGCTCAAAGAAGATGCGCTGCTGATCTCTGGTCAGGCGGGTGCGACCAGCAAAGATACCTGGGTGGTAGCTTCCGAGCCCGAGCGCATCGTTACCAATCAGCACGAAGATGTTGCGCCTGCGCGGGAAAGTGAAGCGACCAACCTACCTAGCCGCGTGCTTGAGAACCTGTTCTGGATGGGGCGCTACGCTGAGCGTGCAGAAGCCTGTCTGCGTCTGTTGCGAACTGCGTACTCCATGCTTAACGGTGAAGATCCTCTGTCGTCAGATCTGCGCCTGACGTTACTGAAGGCCGTGACTGAGTTGGCGACTATTGCGCCTATGAAAACGCCGGAGAGCGATGAGGCAATGATTGAAGCTCTGCGCCGCGGAGAAGCGCCGCAGTCGATTGCGAATACCCTCAACAGCATGCTTTTCTGTGCCGATGAAGCCAAAGAGCTGCTGTCCTCTGATACCTACCGGGTAATCAATGACATACGCGATGCGATTCCGCTGCTGGATGGCGATGAGCAGGATGCCTACCTTAGCCCTGATGAAGTACTCGACCCTCTGGTCACAGCATTAATGGCCTTGGCGGGCCTGACTCACGAGAGCATGACCCGCGGTTACGGTTGGCGCTTTATGGAATTGGGCCGTCGAATCGAACGAGCCATGCAGACTGGGCGGCTCGCAGGCACCTTGCTTGGTCCTGAGATGATGGAACCAGAGCAGTCGCGCATAGCCGAAGCTTTATTGCTCACACTCGAAGGCCTGATTACTTATCGTCGCCGCTATGGTGCTCGTCCTGATCTGCGTAGCGGCCTTGATCTGGTTCTGCTGGATACAGATAACCCACGTTCGGTGATGTATCAGCTCGGCAATATATTGCGCCAGTTGCGTAAGCTTCCAAGTCATGCGGGGTATCTGCATGAGCTGCCGCCTGCTGAGAAAGCACTGATCGAATGCAGTACGCGCGTACGCTTGTTTACGCTCTCTGAATTGTCTGCAAGTACGGAAGGTGAGCGTAAAGTGCTGATTGAAGAGATGCAGACTCTGGATAACGCCCTGATGGACATCAGCGATATGATCGGCGATCGCTACTTTGATCACAGAGAAGACTCGCAACAGCTGGTCGATGCTCGCTGGGAGGGACTGTAATGAAGTACCTGATTAAACATATTACCGCCTACAAATACGCCAGCCGGGTCTCTCATTGCTATAACCTGGCACAGATGATCCCGCGCACGACTCAGCGTCAGACCTGCATCAACAGCAAGATAGAAGTCACCCCGGAACTGGCCATGGAGCAGCGCCGGGAAGATTATTTCGGCAATCAGGTGTTTCAGTTTGAAATTCAGCGGCCACACAAAGCCCTGACGATCACCGCCACCAGTCAGGTTGAAACGCGTCCTCAGATTGCAGACACCAATCTCGATCTTGGTAGCACCTGCGCGGAAGTGCTAAGCAAAATGCAGCAGTCGAAGTCGGAAGATGTACTGCTCGCGCGGGAATACCAGCTGGACTCATCCATGATTGCGGCGGCACCCGAGTTCCGCGATTACGCGGCGGACCTGTTTACCGCTGATCGTTCTCTGTTATCGGCGTGCTTTGCTCTGACTGCTCGAATCTACGAAGAGTTCAGCTATTCGCCGCTGGCGACAACCATTGCGACACCTCTGTCCGAAGTTATGCAGAACAAAAAAGGGGTGTGTCAGGATTTTGCTCACCTGCAGATCGCCTGTCTGCGCTCTCTGGGGTTTGCTGCCAAGTACGTTTCCGGGTACCTCGAAACATTGCCACCACCGGGTCAGGAAAAGTTAGTGGGTGCCGATGCAACGCATGCGTGGTTATCGGTATTCTCGCCGGGTGAGGGCTGGGTAGAATTTGATCCGACGAACAATTGCCTTGCTGGAGAGCAACATATCATCACTGCCTGGGGCCGTGACTTTAACGATGTAACACCGCTGAAAGGTGTGATCTTTGGTGGGGGCTCAGCGCCTGAAATGACAGTCTCTGTGGATGTGAGTCGGGTCTGAATAGTCGGCACAGGCTTATTCGACTTTCCTCTAATAGGCAGAGACTGGTCGTGGTGACAAGCTGGGCTTCTGATGGAGGTACTGTATGACGACGCAGAAACAGGATATGAGTAAACAGGATCTGCCTACGACGCGATTTGAGCGTGTTTTTTTTCGCTATATCGCGTGGTTTCCGATTCTGACTCTACCCATGCTGGTCTGGGAGCTGATGGAAACCGGACAAATGGGCATGGGGCTGATCATTGGTCTGGTGCACGCGGTGTTGGTGTTCCGCTTCGTGTCGGTCAATAACGTGCCGGGTTGGTTCAAAAAAAAGGGCAGCTGATCCGCTGCCCTTTTCATTTCAGCTGAGCCTCACGCTTAGCCGCGAGCCGACAGTTTCTGGCGTGCTCTGCCAGCCGCTGCACACACCTGATCAGGCGCGGTTCCACCAATATGATCGCGAGCCGCGACAGATCCTTCCAGTGTCAGAACATCGAATACATCTTCAGAAATCTGATCCGAAAACTGCTTCAGTTCTTCGAGCGTCATTTCGCTCAGATCTTTGCCTGTTTCCAGACCGTAAGCGACCGCTTTACCGACAATTTCGTGTGCATCACGGAATGGAATGCCTTTACGAACTACATAGTCAGCAAGGTCCGTTGCGGTAGAGAAACCGCGCATGGCCGCCTCACGCATAAACTCTTTCTTCGCCTGCAGGTGTGGAACCATATCAGCGAAGGCGCGCAGTGAGTCACGCAGAGTGTCTGCCGTATCAAACAGTGGCTCTTTGTCTTCCTGATTGTCTTTGTTGTAGGCCAGTGGCTGTGACTTCATCAGGGTCAGCAAGCTGATCATATGACCATACACACGACCGGTTTTTCCGCGCACCAGTTCAGGAACGTCCGGATTTTTCTTCTGCGGCATGATGGATGAGCCGGTGCAGAAGCGGTCAGGCAGATCGACAAACTGGAACTGAGCAGACGCCCACAGCACCAGTTCTTCAGAGAAGCGCGACATGTGCATCATGATCAGAGACGCTGCGCTGGTAAATTCGATGGCGAAGTCACGGTCAGAGACGGAATCGAGACTGTTCTCGGTCGGTGCTTCAAAGCCCAGTAGCTCGGCAGTGTAATGACGATCGATGGGATACGTCGTACCAGCGAGTGCAGCAGCGCCCAGTGGCATCTGGTTTACGCGCTTGCGGCAGTCCTGAAGGCGGGCGTAATCACGCTCAAGCATTTCGTTCCAGGCCAGCAGGTGATGACCAAAGGTCACTGGCTGTGCGGTCTGTAGATGGGTAAAGCCCGGCATGATGGTGTCGGCTTCACGTTCAGCCAGCTCAACCAGACCTTGTTGCAGGCGCGTCAGTTCGGCAGAGATAACGTCGATCTCATCACGCATGTACAGACGGATGTCCGTCGCTACCTGGTCGTTACGGGAGCGGCCAGTGTGTAGCTTCTTGCCCGTAATACCAATCTTGGCCGTCAGGGCAGCTTCAATGTTCATGTGCACGTCTTCAAGCTCGATGGACCACTCGAATTTGCCATTCTCAATGTCGCTCTGAATTTCGTTCAGGCCATTGATGATGTCGTCGCGCTCCTGCTCAGTCAGAACACCTACTTTGCACAGCATGGTTGCATGCGCGATGGAGCCCTGAATGTCCTGGCGGTACATGCGCTGATCAAACTCCACAGAGGCGGTATAGCGGGCGACAAAGGCGTCGGTCGCTTCAGAAAAGCGGCCTCCCCAGGAAGCGTTTGTGGATTGGTCGGTCATCAGGCACCTCTGATCGGACATTCGTTGAATTGAAGAAAGGCGGGATTATAGCCTTTGCGGCTTTACGTTCATACCGGAGTAATCTGCCCTTTACGGCAGGGCAGATTATAGTGAGACTCTGATGAAGCGTTTGCTGCTACTGAAACAGGACATGGTGTGAAGAACAAACAGACCCAGACCCGGGACGAGCTTCTGGACGGCTTCTTTTTGCCGGACCTGTGTAATGCCCGTGCCGTACTCATACTGCTGATTGTCAGTGAAGCGCTGGTTCTGGCTCTGACATTGATCGAAAGCGGTATCGACGGGTTTTCAGGAATTCGTTTTGGGCTGGTTTCACTGTTTGTTCAATGGGTAGCGTTAGTATCCGTGGCGTTGCTCTGTCAGGCTCGTGGTCAGCTAGCCCGGCTTCCTGTGTGGGCGGCATCAACTGTGGCTCTGCTCATTATCCAGCTGGTGACCTTGTGTATCAGCCTGTTGGGTGAAACCTTCTTACCTGCAATTCAGCCCTCGCTGGATTGGTACTGGGTTGCCCGCAACCAACTGGTCAGCGCAATTTTTTCGGCGATGGCGATGCGCTATTTTTACGTGCAGAGCCAGTGGCGCTTGCAGACTCAGGCTGAACTCCGGGCTCGTCTTGCGGCCTTGCAGGCAAATATCCGTCCGCATTTCTTTTTTAATACCCTCAACACCGTTGCTTCTCTAATCGTCATAGACCCTGAAAAAGCGGAGCAGATGCTGCTTGAGCTGGCTCAGCTTTTCCGCGCGGTTTTACGTGGAACCGAAGAAACGACTTCTTTGGCAGAAGAGATCAAACTTGGGCAGGGGTATCTTGATATTGAACAGACCCGTTTAGGCGACCGGATGCTGGTGGAATGGGAACTTCCTCACGTTCTGCCAGATATACGGGTGCCACAATTAATTTTGCAGCCTTTGCTTGAGAATGCTGTTTATCACGGTATCCAGCCTGTTGTGGCGCAGGGAGACATCAGGGTGTCGCTGGCGCAGATGGATAAAGGTTGGTTGCTGCAGATCAGTAACAGCAAAAGCAGTGAGTCCGTCGAGTCCAGTGGCAACCGCATAGCCCATCAGAATATCCGCGCACGTCTGGAGGCGCTTTTCGGTGAAGGTGCCACACTTAATGTAGAGGATGAGGGACATCGCTACGAAGCACGTATCCTGATTCCGAGCAGCGGGGAGAAAGTATGAATTACCGTGTTCTGGTGGTGGATGATGAGCCCCTCGCACGGCAGCGTCTGAAACGCCTGCTTGAGGAGCACAAAGACTTTACGTGTGTCGCTGAAGCCGGAGATGGGCAGGCGGCAGTGGATTGGTTGTCGCAGTTCAGAGCGGATCTTGTTCTGCTCGATATCCAGATGCCCGGTCTGGATGGTTTGCAGGCCGCAGAGAAAATCAGGACGCTGCCAAGTGCCCCTGTCATCGTCTTCTGTACCGCCTTTGACGATCACGCTCTGGCGGCTTTCGATGTGGATGCTGCAGATTACCTGCTGAAACCGATCCGCAAAGAAGATCTCACCCGGGCGTTGAGCCGGGCGGCAGAACGTCTGAGTCGGCAGGTGTCCGGTCCGGCTGCGCGTACACACATCAGTGCGCGAACGTCGCAAGGCTTAGTGCTGACCCCGGTAGATGATGTGCTGTTTTTCAGCGCAGACCAGAAATACGTCAGTATGCACCATGCTGACGGAGAGACCCTGATAGACGATTCGCTGAAGCAATTGGAAGAAGAATTTCCGCAACGCTTTATGCGGATTCACCGCAGCTACCTTGTTGCGTCCGACCGGGTTCAGCGCCTCGAAAACACCGATGACGGTGTTGTTTTGTGGCTGCGGGATTGTGATCAACCTCTGCCAGTGAGCCGGCGCCACGCGCCCGGTGTGAAGAAGCATCTGCGCGGCGGCTGAGGCCGCGCAGCAATCGCCCCCCAATCCTGTTATCATCCGCGCTTGATAAATGCACAGTTTCAGGTTCGAGGACATCATGCCGACACCATCCCTACTCCGCATTGCGACCCGCAAAAGCCCACTGGCCATGTGGCAGGCCGAACACATTAAGGCCCGCCTGGAAGCGTTGCATCCGGGGCTTGAGGTTGAGCTGGTTACATTTACCACTCAGGGAGACAAAATTCTGGATGTGCCTCTGGCGAAAATCGGTGGCAAAGGGTTGTTTGTCAAAGAGCTGGAAAGCGCCATGCTCGACGGGCGGGCGGATATCGCTGTGCATTCAATGAAAGACGTGCCGATGGAGTTTCCGGAAGGGCTTGAGCTCGGTGTGATCTGCGATCGCGAAAACCCTCTGGATGCGTTCGTCTCGAACAAATACAAGGCTCTGGCCGAGATGCCAGAGGGCTCAGTGCTCGGTACATCCAGTCTGCGCCGTGGCTGTCAGGCCAAAGAGCGACGCCCTGATCTTGAAGTGAAGAGTCTGCGCGGCAACGTACAAACGCGTCTGGGTAAGATGGACGCTGGCGAATACGATGCCATCATTCTTGCCTCTGCAGGTCTGCTGCGTATGGAAATGGATGAGCGCATTGCCGCATTCATGCCGGCAGAAGAATCACTGCCGGCGGGTGGGCAGGGTGCCCTTGGTATTGAGTGGCGCAGTGCTGATAAAGACATTCATGCCTTGCTCGCGCCGCTGCACCACGAAGTAACCGCACAATGTGTATTGGCAGAACGTGCCATGAACCGCCGCCTGCAAGGGGGCTGTCAGGTCCCCATCGCTTGTTACGCCATCATTGATGGTGATGAATTGTGGCTCCGTGGTCTGGTGGGTAGCGAAGACGGCCAGCAAATGCTGCGTACCGAATACCGGGGCTCGCCAGAAGACGCCGAAGCACTGGGTATAAAGGCAGCAGAAGACCTGTTGGCGCAGGGAGCGGGTGATATCCTGCGTGCCGTGTATGGTCATGACGTTCACTGAAGCATTACCCCCGGTCGTAGTGACGCGACCCGCGGACAAAGCGAGTGAATTGATCAGCTCTGTGGCGGAGCTCGGCTTTGAGGTTCGCCATCACCCTTTGATAGAGATTTGTCGCTTCGACGATGACGGCAGTGCAGCGTCGCGTGCCTGTCGTCAGAAAATCCTCGATATAGACCATTATGACGCTGTCATCGCAATCAGCCAGAATGCCGCTGAGGCGGGTTTCGGATGGATGGACGATTACTGGCCGCAGATGCCAGTGGGCCTGCGTTGGTACGCTGTCGGCCCGACAACGGCAGCGGTTTATCGCGAGTACGATATCGACGCAGAAATGCCGGTTGACCGATACGACAGTGAGGGAGTACTCGCGCTGCCATCGTTACAGCAGGTCGAGGGTGAGAAAATACTCATCTGGCGCGGAGTCGGCGGTCGGGAAACCCTGGCATCGGTTCTGCGTGAGCGTGGTGCCCGTGTCGACTACGCCGAGCTCTATGAGCGCCGGCAGATTGAATGGGCGGAAGCCGACTGGGAAAAAACTTTGCAGGGCGCGCCAGTATTGCTGCTAAGCAGTGGGCAGGCGCTCGATATTGCACAACAACAAATACCTGATATCGCGACCCGGGTAAGTACCATCATAGTGCCAAGTGAGCGAGTGGCTACTTACGCCAGGCAGCAAGGCTGTACTGACGTGGTGGTTGCGGCCAGTGCCCGTAATGAAGATACTTTGCACAGCCTGCGCGCGCGGTTTGCCGCAGGCCGTTAAGATTTCGCCGTTAAGGCCAATTTCAGAAGGAAATTCACCGTGAGCAACGAACAACAGACTAACGCCCCGGCTGATAAGGGACAGAAAGAAAAGCGCAGTTCCAATGTGCTTTCCTGGTTTAACCTGCTCCTGATCATCATCCTGTTTGCTCTGGCGGGCGCGGCAGGCTTTTTCGGCTGGCAGCAGCAACAGGCTGCAACCGCTGAAACTGCGGTCCTGACTGATCGCCTCAATACTGCACTGCAGAAAATTGAAGCGAGCAACGCGCGTGAAACAACATTGATGCAGCGCGCAGAAGCACTGAATACAGCGTCTCAGAACCTTGCCGCTCAGGTGGCTCACAACACAGAGCGTCTGGGTAAGCTGCCGGGTGCAGAGCGTCAGGATTGGCTACTGGCTGAAGCAGAATACCTGCTGCGCCTTGCCAGTCAGCGCCTTGAGCTTGAGCGTGACTGGGAAGGTGCGATCAGCATGCTGACCGCAGCAGACAACGTCATCATTGAAACGCGTAACCCCCGTTTTGATAAAGTCCGTGCTCAGATTGCCCGTGAGCTGATGGCTCTGCGTGCCGTGCCTGCCGTTGATCGTGTGGGTGCCATCTTCCGCCTGCAGGCTCTGCAGGAGCAGGTAACAGCGCTGCCATGGATGCCAGAAAAACTGATTGCAGAACCTGTTGCTGAAGAAGAACCTCTCACGCTGGAAGAGCAGACCTGGTACTGGAACCTCTGGTACACCGTCAGAGATAACGTGATCCGTATGGTGCGTATCCGTGAGCGTGACGAGCCAATCGCGGCGCCACTGACGCCCGATCAGCAGTATTACCTGCAGCAGAACATGCACCTGATGCTGGAACAGGCTCAGATTGCACTCCTGCGCGAACAGACCGAACTGTATGAGCACAGCCTTCAGCGCGTCTCAGAGTGGTTAGATGCCTATCTGGTTATTGAAGATGCACGCACTCGTGCGGCCCGCGCTGCCTTGTCTGAACTGCAGGCCTGGGAAGTGGCTCCGGAGCGCCCTGACATTACTGCGTCACTCCTGATGTTGCAGAAACTGGTTGAAGAGCAGCGCCGCAATGGCACTGTACAGCCAACAGAAGCAAATGCGGATGAGGCTGAAGAGGCCGGTACGGAGGACGACGCATGAGACTGATCGTTCTTTTTCTGATCCTGATTGCTGCGGGAGCGCTGGCCGTTGGCGCATTCGTTTATATCGATGCTGGCTATGTCATGCTCAGCTGGGAAAACTACACGGTAGAGACCAGCCTCTGGATGTTTCTGGTATTGGGCGCCATCGCCCTGCTGGCTGTGTATATAGCATTGCGTGCGTTGCTGGTGTTGTTTGGTAGCGACCGCCGCTTCAATGAGTGGCGTCAGCGTCGTCGCAGCTTACGTGCCCGTCGTCAGACCACGCGAGGCCTGCTTGCTTTGGCGCAGGGTCAGTGGCGCCGTGCCGAACGCAACCTGACAAGCAGCGCTAAAGATTCTGATCAGCCTTTGATCAACTACCTGGCGGCTGCCCGTGCTGCTTACGAGCAGGATAAGTCAGAAGCAACGGACGAATGGCTCAAGCAGGCAAGCCTGAGCACCAAAGGCTCAGACCTGGCGGTGGGTATTACTCAGGTACAGCTGCTGCAATCGCGTCACCAGAACGAGCAGGCGCTGGCCGTGCTGATCAGCCTGCGTGAAAAGCATCCCCGTCATGCCTATCTGCTGAAACTGCTGGTAAAAACGCTGCAGGATCTCGAAGACTGGGTAGCGTTGAATGAGCTTCTGCCAACCCTGCGCAAAGCGACCAAAATCCCGGATGAAGAGTTGCGTAAGCTGGAGCGCAACGTTGCTCTGCAACTGCTCGACCGCGCCCGTCATGCAAATGGTGGACAGGGCCTGACAGCAACGTTTGATGGTCTCGGCCGCGACGTGCGTTACACCAGCGATGTGATGAAGTCATACGTTGACCTGCTGCTCGAAACTGAGCAGGAAGAGAAAGCAGAAGAAGCGCTGCGTGAAGGCCTTAAGCATGTATGGCACGACGAGCTGGTAGAAATCTACGGTCGTCTGAAAGGTAAAGATGCCAACAAGCAGCTGCTGTTTGCTGAGCAGCAGCTGAAAGAGCGTCCTAATGACCCGCTCCTGCTGCTCACTCTGGGTCGTCTGGCGCTGCGTGTGAATGATCTGGAAAAAGCCCGCGAATATCTGCAGACCGGCTTGAGTATCAGAGGCCTGGCCGAACTGCACGCTGAAATGGGTAAGGTCATGCTGGCCGAAGGCGATGAGACGCTGGCCTGTGAACACTTCCAGCTGGCTCTGGGTCACTGATCCCACGCAAGCTGCGCGACACCAGTACATAAAATAATAACAACCGGCGGCCTTGAGCCGCCGGATTGGTATCAGGGGGATGTTATGAATGATATGCCACATCGCTCGGCGCTTGCCGACTACCTCACCATACTGACGGGTCTGTTTACCATCCTGAGTGGAGCCTACTCACTCTACGCCGGTGGTGATGTCTCTGCGGCGGCGGATACCGAAACCTATTGGGATGGTCCTCTGCGACATGCTATTGCGATTACGCTGACTGTGATGGGGCTGTACTTCTTTATGGATCTCTCTGTGAAAATCGCAGGTAAGATCGTCAGAACCGGCACCAGCGGCCTGCCCGGTTGGTTGGTTTTTGGCCTTTTCTATTTTGGTGGTATGGCGTTATACGGGGTCTTTCAGATCGTGCTCCAGTCGAATCTGTTTGCTGAATTACAGATCTCATATTTTATCACTTCGCTTGTCATCTGGCTGGCATTGACCATTCCTCTGGCCATCATGTCGGCTTTCAAACCAAAGCCCCGCCGTTAAGGCTCTCCATCACTACCTGCTCCACCTTACTACTTCAGTAGTCTTTACTCTTCTGAGGGATCTCTGCGCAGAAGAGTATTGCCTTTCTTTATAATATAACGATAATTATTCGCATTAATATTTATTCAGAGGCGAGTCAGCTATGAGTTCAGCATTGAGTCAGGCATCTGTCGGGATCATCTTCGGAACGGATACCGGGAACACCGAGGATGTTGCGGAGAAGATATCTGAGCAGCTACAGGGGGCTGGTATTGTTGCGGAACTGGTTAACATCACAGATGCCGAGCCGGAGCAAATCCAGGGTTATGACCTGGCCATTATGGGCATACCAACGTGGGACTTTGGAGGCATTCAGGTTGACTGGGAAGACGTGGAGGAAATGATTCAGGCCCTGGATATGTCCGGGAAAACGGTTGCCCTCTATGGCCTGGGAGATCAGTTTGGCTACGGTGACTTTTTTGTCGATGCCATGGGCTGGTTACAGGAACATCTGCAAAAAGCTGGTGCGCGTTTTATCGGTTACTGGCCAACGGAAGGGTATGAGTTCGAAGCTTCGCGTGCCGTAAATGACGATAAGACACTGTTTTGTGGTCTGGCCATCGATGAGGATCAGCAGTTTGAACTGACTGATGCTCGTGTTGAGCAGTGGGTATCTCAGATCATCAGTGAATACAATTCGCTGGCGGCGGCCTGATATGAGATACATGTGTAACGGCCATCGTCAGTGGCTGATCGATAATCCTTCTGAGCTGACACCGAGCTGGCAGCGGGCAACGTCCATGGGCTGTGAGGCGATGCTCGGCGAGCACTGGCAGAGAGCAGCTATATGTTTCGGTAATGCCGTTGAAGTGGCGGAGCTGGAGCTGGCAAGAAACCCTGATCGTGCGGCACAACAGCGCTATCTTGAAGCAGCAGCTCAGATGATGGCTGCCTTTCGTCGTCTCGGCGACCAGCGAAGCTGCCGCTTTTTGTTCAGCAGAGTGCTGGAGTTGTTAGAGCAACTATCTATGCGGGATTTTTGCGAGGAGAGCCTGGGAATTCTCAAAGAATTCACATTCGGAGACAGCAGGGATGCAGAGAAATCAATGTGGCAGAAGTTAGCTTCAACGAAAGAGCGACGTGCAAGCCTCCACTGAGTGATCTGAACGGGACGGCGAGGAGAAGTACCGTCGATTTACGCAAAGGCTTTGTTGCCGCTTGTAATTTCCTGTTATGAGTCTTTGTTTGCAGTTGCTTACAGAGAACCGGTGACTACATTGAAATTTATATCAATTTAATCCCGGGGCTTTTCTGGCTCCAGTCTCTTGTGGAGCCTGCATGATCGGTATTATTCAGAAAGTACTGCTTGACCTGCTGGAAGAAACCGGCGGAAAGCCATTACTGGGCGCAGTCCTGAAACGAGCTGAAGTCCCTGAGAATGTTACCTTCCGGATAGATCAGAATTATTCAGATGACGAATTTCATCGCTTGCTGCAGGCGAGTGGTGAGGCGACAGGGCTGTCCGAAAGTGAATTGTGTGTTCTTTATGCCAAAGCATTTCTTACCCGTGCCCGTGAGTTATTCCCACGTTTCTTTGAGATGTCGTCATCGTCAGAAGAATTTTTACTTCGCCAGGCAACCATCCACGCGGTGATGGCCTCAGGTCTCAAGACCAGTGAAGACAGAAAAGCCGTGACGGATAAATTCTCTGCCGAACAGGTCCGATCGGGGTTTGTTCGGGTCAGCTATCGTTCGGCGAATAAACTATGCGAGCTGTATAAAGCGTTGGCACACGAAGTGGCATCTTTATATGGAGAAAAACTACAGATCAGTTGTGAGCATTGCATGAAGCGCGGTGATGCAGAGTGCCGTTTCGCGATTAACTGGCAAACGCCCAGGTCTGTACACTCTTCAGGTATGGCGGTAGCTCCGGTATGAGTTATTCCGGGAGTGACAGCGAATTACAGTCGTTAATAGCCAGTATTGCGGATCAACTTTGCGACACAGTTGATAATAAGTTCGACATGCACGTATCGATCGACAGCGACGATGTGCAAGGGCAGAAGTTATCGCTACTGGTGAATTTTCTGCTGGAAAATGTACGCAGAAACATGAGCCAGCTTGAGCAATTAAATAATCGTCTCGAGCACAAAGTAAAAGAACGAACGGAATTGCTCGATCTGGTGATTTCTGGTTCAGACGACGGTGTCTGGATCTGGTTTTTTAATCAGGATCGTGTTGAGTTTTCGCCCAAGTGGCATGCAATGGTTGGCGAGCCAGTGACCGATGAATCTCAGGATCTGAATCACTGGCTGCAACGGGTTCATCCTCGTGATCGTGCTGACCTTCAGGGGGCGATTAAGGCCTTGCTTGAAGGTCGGGAGAATAATCTTACCGCAGAGTATCGTATACGCCATGCTTCGGGCGGCTACCGCTGGATGCTGTGTCGCGGAGCCTGTCAGCGCGATGAAAATGGAGAGCCTACCCTGTTGGCAGGCACCCAGACAGACATTACCAGTATGCGTCTTGTAGACCAGCGCACGGGGCTTCCTAATGAGCATTTCCTGCGTGAGCGTATGGAAGATGTGATGGATAAAGGCGCCAGTTTTTATCTGATTCTGATTGCTTTTCACCAGTTAGATTCACTCAGCGAGTCGCTGGATCATTCTGGCTTGAGTACATTGCAGGACGACGTGTCCCGTCGGCTCATAGGTACGGTCGATGTCCGTTCTGTGGTGGCTAAGATTTCCGGTAATACGTTCGCTGTTTTTGGCCAGGTACGTGGCAATGACGACCCTACCCAGCTAATGGAAGCCGAGTGCGATGCCATAGCAACGAGTTTTTCTGAGCCTTTCCGAATCCAGTCATATGGCGATCACGTGATGAACACTGCGATTGGCGCGTTGGAAAGCACTGAGTTGGCCAACACCAGTGCTGAAGAAATGATCAATGCAGCCTGGTCAGCATTGCGCTACGCCAAGAAGCGAGGCGAAATCTGCTTTTATGATCAGCAGCACCGGGATGTCAGTGCTCGTCGTGTGTTGATTGAGCAGAAAATTCGCAGCGGTATTCGCGACGGAGGCATTGCGCCCTGGTTTCAACCAATATTTGCAGGGCGCACTAAAGCACTGGTGGGCTTTGAAGCTCTGGCACGTATGGATTGTCCCGGTGTTGGGACTGTATCCCCAGCCGAGTTTATTCCCGCAGCAGAGCAGAGTGGCTTGATGGGGGAGTTGGGAGAATGCATTCTGTCGCAGAGTATTGCTATGGCGAAGTCACTGACCGCCGGTGTGCTGCGCGGCGAGCCCTTTTATATCGGCGTGAACGTGTCAGCGATGCAGTTACTGTCGGAAGGTTTTGCATCGACGGTCTTCAGACTTCTTAACGAGCATCAGCTCAGCCCGGAGTTTCTGCGTCTTGAAGTCACCGAGTCGGTATTTGTTGGCAACATAGATATCGCCAAAACTGAGCTAAGTAAACTACGTAACGCCGGTATCAAGATCGCATTGGATGATTTTGGAACCGGATACTCATCGCTAAGCTATCTGCGCCATTTACCGATTGATGTGTTAAAAATTGACCGTAGTTTTATTACAGACCTTGAGCAGCAGGATAGCAAAGCTGCAATTGTTGAAACCATTGTCAGCCTGGCAAGATTGCTGGAGCTGGATGTGGTGGCAGAGGGGGTTGAAACCGAAGCCGAGCTGGCGGCTCTCAACGCCATCAGTGCGATGTCAATTCAAGGATTCTATTTCAGCCGGGCTCTGCCTGAGTACGAGCTGGGACCATTGATCGAACACAATCTGAACAGCCGCAGAGTTGTGAACCTTCCTGCCCGCGTTTAGGTGCGGCCATAAAAAAACCGGCGCATTCGCCGGTCTTCTTTAGTGTGATAATAAATCAGTCGTCTTTTTCCATATGCACAGATACCTGTGGGAATGGAATTTCAATGCCTTCTTCATCGAAACGAAGTTTCACTTTTTCCATCATGTCCCAGTGTACTGGCCACAAGTCCGCAGCGTTTACCCATGGGCGGCAGATAATATTCACAGACGAATCAGCCAGTTCATGGACGGCAATTTTAGGTGCTGGGTCGGCCAGAATACGCTCGTCGGCGGCACACATTTCTTCCAGGATTTTCTTCGCTTTAAGAAGGTCCGAACCGTAGCCAATACCAAACACCATGTCGACGCGGCGGGTTGGCTGCTCTGAGAAGTTGGTCATAGTGCTGGAGAAAACATTACCGTTAGGAATCGTAATAACTTTGTTGTCCGGGGTTTTCAGTCGGGTATGCAGAATGGTGATCTGCTCAACGGTACCCATTTCGCCATCGAGTTCGCAGAAGTCGCCTACTTTGAATGGACGGAACAGTATCAGCATTACGCCGGCTGCGAAGTGGGAGAGGGAATCCTTCAGTGCCAGACCAACAGCAAGACCAGCGGCACCAAGCAGGGCGACCAGTGAGGTTGTATCAACGCCTAACTGCGATAGTGAGAAGACGATGACAAGAAGGAGGAGGACGCTGCCGATGATATTCGCGAGGAAGTTCACCAGCATAGGCTCAAGGCTGGCTTTCTCCATAACCTTACGCGTTCCGTTAGTGACGGTACGGGCGATGATGCGGCCGATAAAGAACACCAGAATAGCTAATACGATCTGGGTGCCCCAAGGAAGAATGTAGTCGGCCCACAGTAGCTGTGGATCAAGGTTCAGTTGTTCCCAATTGATATTCACAAATAAATCCTTACTCCGGAGGAGGTATTGAGTATGAAAGTCTTTTTGTTCGCCAGATCATTGCGCCAAAATCATTCTGGTGCAAGCGAACCCTGACATTTTGGGGCTCAAATCAGACAGATTTATTGCGGCTTAGCTGTTCGCTGAAAAATCCGCCCGGTTGGCGTAGGCAAACACGTCGGAATGCATATTGGACTCTTTCAGGCCTAAAGGTTCCAATTGATCGAGGGTACCGAACACCATGTTAGGTGAGCCGCAGGCGAACATATCAACGTTTGTCAGGTTGTCAAAATCTTCGTGGATAACTTCGTAAATCCAGCCGGCGCGGCCGTTCCAGTCATCGGCGTGCTGCTGAATAATAGGATGGTAATGAAAATTGGAAAAATCGTTCTGCCAGCTTTGTGGCAACTCTGGCAGGTAGAAGCCGACTGCTGCACGGTTCGACCAATAAAGGTGAATCTCGCGCTCAGGGTCGAGCGCGAGGGTCGCTTCTATCAAAGCTTTGATTTGTGAGAACCCGGAACCAGCAGCCACCATAAGTAACGGTTGCCCTTTGCGTTGATCAAGAAAATGCTGGTTTATGTAGCAGTCGCCGGCAGGAACGGTGACACGGGCGATGACGGCTTGCTGCAGGAAGTTCACTACCTCATTTGCCTTGTCGCTGTTGGCCGCAATATGGAGCTCAATTTCCCGCGACTCTTTGCCTGTGAGGGCGCCGGGAGCAGAAGCGATGGAGTACGGTAGCTGTTCCTCGTTTGCGTCGTTTCCGATGTGCAGCATCAGATACTGCCCGGCCCAGAAGTCCGGAGCCTTGCCGGCAGGTGCGAGAAGGATTACCCGGTAAACGTCATCCGCCAGCAGCTCGACCGACTGTACCTGACAGGCAAGTGTGGCGGGCTGTTTGTGGTCCGGAGCGAATACATCGGTCATAACAATCTCAACGTCAGATTTGGGAAAAGCTACGCAGCATAATACCTGATTATCCTGCTCAAGTATTGGGTTGCCCAGCTCATTACGAAAGCCTAGTTCACCGGACAGTCGTTCGCCCATGCACACATGACAAATACCGTTCTCGCAACTTACGGGCAGAATGACACGTTGTTCGAGGGCCGCATCGGCAATGGTCTGATCAGAGCGGCAGCGAATCGTGACACCGTTCGGCTGAAAAGTGATCCGGTGCGTTCTGCCACCCTTCGGGTTGGCCGGATCACTCATTTCAGACCAATGTCTTTACCGATTTTCCTGACCAGTTGGTCGACGCTGTCTTTGACGTCGTCGTCCATCACAATCGGTACACCCCATTCACGGTTGGTTTCCCCCGGCATTTTATTGGTCGCGTCTAAACCCATTTTCGAGCCGAGCCCGGACACCGGCGACGCAAAGTCGAGGTAATCGATGGGCGTATTTTCAATCATGGTGGTGTCGCGTGCGGGGTCCATGCGGGTGGTAATGGCCCAGATCACGTCTTCCCAGTTGCGGGTGTCGACGTCATCGTCGACCACGATCACAAACTTGGTGTACATAAACTGTCGCAGGAATGACCAGACCCCCATCATTACGCGCTTGGCGTGGCCGGGGTACTGTTTCTTCATGCTGACCACCGCCATGCGATAGGAACAACCTTCTGGCGGCAGATAGAAGTCGACGATTTCCGGAAACTGCTTTTGCAGAATCGGCACGAAGACTTCGTTCAGAGCAACACCCAGAATCGCGGGTTCGTCTGGTGGACGGCCGGTGTAGGTACTGTGATAGATCGGGTCTTTGCGGTGAGTAATACGCTCAACCGTAAAGACCGGGAAGTGATCCACTTCGTTGTAATACCCTGTGTGGTCCCCAAACGGACCTTCAGGGGCCATGTCGTCTGGGTGGATCACACCCTCCAGCACGATTTCAGCCGACGCCGGAACCATCAGGTTGTTGCCGATACTCTTCACCAGTTCCGTGCGTGAATCACGCAGCAGGCCAGCAAAGGCGTATTCGCTCAGGGTATCGGGCACTGGAGTGACCGCGCCCAGAATCGTCGCTGGATCTGCCCCCAGAGCCACGGTTACCGGGAAGGGTTTACCCGGGTGCTCCTGCTGCCATTCACGGAAATCAAGCGCGCCACCACGATGGCTCAACCAGCGCATGATCACGCGATTTTTACCGATGACCTGTTGGCGGTAGATACCTAGATTATGGCGCTCTTTGTGCGGGCCTTTGGTAATCACTAACGGCCAGGTAATTAGCGGGCCTGCGTCGCCAGGCCAGCAGTGCTGAACCGGAATCTTTGACAGATCGACGTCGTCGCCTTCAATCACAATTTCCTGACATGCCGCTTTTTTCACTTCTTTCGGGCCCATGGCCAGCACTTTCTTGAAAATCGGCAGCTTCGACCAAGCATCTTTCAGGCCTTTGGGTGGCTCGGGTTCTTTCAGGAAAGCGAGCAGCTTGCCGATTTCGCGCAGCGCCTCAACGGAATCTTCACCCATCCCCATCGCCACACGTTCGGGTGTGCCAAACAGGTTTGCCAGTACGGGCATGTCATAACCTTTGGGGTTTTCAAACAGCAGAGCGGGGCCTTTAGCGCGGAGTACGCGGTCGGCCAGTTCGGTCATTTCGAGGTGTGGGTCAACAGGCTCTTTGATACGAACCAGTTCACCGCGTTTTTCCAGTTTCTTGATGAAGTCGCGCAGGTCTGCGTATTTCACGAGAAGCTCTCACTGTTTGAATCAGGGGGAGCATTCTAACAGCTTCGATTGAGGGAAGTAGAGGTGGGGTTAGTCAGGAGCAGGGGCGAATTTAAGTGATTGGGATAAAGCTCGGTAAGACACGGTAAATACATCCCTGTACGCTCGGATGCGCTATCTGACCGCCAAGGATGGCGGAAATGCCGGGGGCTGTATGGAACAGCCCCGGTCTGGCGCATACGCTTACCTCGCTGTACCCCAATCATTTTTGTACTGGCCCATCCGCTCCCTCTCTCGAGAAGGGAGTGGCGGGGTTAATTAAAGAAATCAAACGCCCAGAAGTGGTCGAAATCCGGGAAAATGCCGCTGTTCTTCTGCGATTCTTCGCGCCAGAAAGCACCATCAGCGCGCTCAACCTGTACCGGTTCTGCATCCGGATCAGGAGACTGAACTGACGTTGTCCGACAGGTGGTTTACGACCCAGGCTTCGTTGTCGTTGCGCAGAGCGATTGCAACTGGTTCAAGGCCGACCGGCACGCTGTGCAGCAGCTCAGGTGTTTCGCCACTGACATCAAAGACTTCCATTTTGCCGTCGGGTGTATTCAGCGCATACAGGCGAGTGTTGTCCGAGTTCAGAACCAGTGGACGAACCTGTCCGGATTCAAAGTTGGTGTAAGAACCCTGCACCTTAATATCGATGGTACCGTTGGTGTCACCATCGAGGTTGTCACTGACGTTAAATACAATGCGGTCGTAGCCCGTGTACTCGGCATCCGGGATGTAACGCACGTTAGGTGGCGTGCCTTCGAGACGGCCATGAAGTGGTGCCTCTACGATGCTCCAGCTGAGATTATTGTCTGGCTCGCCTTCTGGCGTCAGATGCTTTGCCCGAAAGTCGATGGTGATACTCTGATTGCGGAAAGTCGTCATGGAGTACGACTTTGCCTGGGGAATCAGAAATGGTTCTACATTGCCACGGTTGCCAATGAAATCGGCAACGAACTGAAGCTTCAGTACCTGTTCAAGGCTACCCTGTCAGGCATCGCCGTTCTTGGTTGCGTAACCTTCTACGCTGGCAGATACACCTGTAGCGGTCGTTATTAACCCCGCGCCACAGGTCAGGGCCATCGCCAGCCTGCGAGCTTTTGTTGTTATCGTCATTTGGTCTACCCGATGAGTCGTTTTTTTATTGTTATGACTGCGATTGAAACGCAGTGTGAGAAGGACGATAGAGGCTGTGTCCGGGGGTGAACAGAGATCCGTAACACACTGGCCGACAGGGGTACATGATCAAGGTCTTGCGCGGACATAGTGCGCCGCGGTGTAAAAACCTGTCCGATGGTGGTCAATACTGTGACCTGAGTCTCTGTCTGCTTTATAATCGAGCTTTTTTCCGGGGAGAGACAATGCGAGCCAGAGCCTGCTTGAATACAGCCGCCGTGGCTGGATTTACTGGGGTTGCATTCGGTGCGTTTGGCGCTCATGGACTCAAGGGAGTCATTGAGCCAGAGTTGATGGCAGCGTATGAAACCGGGGTGTTGTACCACCTGATGCATGCGGTTGTCCTGCTGGCAATGTCGGCATGGTTGTACGTGCGTCCGGCGTCCTGGATTCGTCGTAGCGCGATTATGATGACTCTGGGGTTGATTCTGTTTAGCGGTAGTCTTTATGCCATGGCCATGACAGGACAGCGTTTTTTGGGTGTTATTACACCGTTCGGAGGCGTTAGCTGGTTGATTGCCTGGGCATTTCTGATTCTGGCGGCATTCCGCCTTCCCCAATCCCCTTCTGACAGCGAGTAAAGCGAGTGTCTGACACTAATCAGGTTGGCGATGCCGACAAGCCACAATATCGCCGTGGCATAAAAAGTTTTGTTATCCGGGCTGGCCGTCTTACCAAAGGTCAGCAGGGTGGCCTGGATCGCCAGTGGCCGATCATGGGGCTGGAGCTTGAGCAGGGCGAAATTGACCCGCCTGCGGTCTTTGGTCGTGATGCGCATGTTGTGCTCGAGATTGGTTACGGTATGGGTCAGTCTCTCGTACAGATGGCCGCTGCGGCGCCAGAAAAAGACTTTATCGGTGTTGAAGTACACTTGCCCGGGGTCGGCTCACTGTTGAACCTGGCGGAAGAAGCCGGTGTCACAAACCTGCGAACATACAAAGACGATGCGATTGAAGTGCTGAAGCTGATCCCTGATAACAGCATTGATACGGTTCAGTTGTTTTTTCCGGACCCATGGCACAAGAAAAAGCACCATAAGCGCCGTATCGTACAGCCAGAATTCGCGCAGACCTTGCGACGTATCCTGAAGCCAGGTGGCGTGTTCCATATGGCGACTGACTGGGAGAACTACGCAGAGCACATGATGGAAGTCATGGAAGCGCAGGAAGGCTACGAAAACGTTGCCGGTAAAAATGAATATGTACCGCGCCCGGAACATCGCCCGTACACCAGGTTTGAAAAGCGTGGCGAGAACAAAGGGCACGGTGTCTGGGATCTGATGTTCCGGAAAGTTTGAGATTATGTGCAGATAGTCTGATGGGTTTCTCTGGCTCGCCGTAAACCCATCCATGGGGGCTCCGCTGTGCCATCCATGGCACAGAGGGCCAGCGAAACCCATCAGGCTATCTACACGAAATGTATTTAGGAGAGAGAAAATGCAGAAGAAAGATAAAGAAAAAGTATTTGGTGGTGAATGGTCGGAAGCGCAACTGCGTGAATTTCTGGTTGCCGAAAGCTACGACGGTTCAGACGCAGACTACATCGCCGTCATTCGCGCTTACCGCCACATGGTGCCGGGCACTTTTGCAGATTTTATTAAACTGTTTGCAGCCGAAGGTCACAATCTGGATGCAAAAAATGCTGACGGTGTAACTTTGCTTGAGACCATCGAATCTCATGCACAGGGCAAAGAGTACGCAGAAATTATTCGTGCCGCAGCCTGATCTCAGGTTGTAAAAAATACCGATTAAGCCGGAGGGCTTATGAAAAAAATAAAAATATTACCACTTTCACTCATCACTCTTGCCATGGTGGGCTGCGGTGGTGGTGGTTCTGGCTCAAGCAGTTCAGATGAGGATAACTTTCCGACAGATCTGACCTATTTTACGCTGGACGATTATCGCTCGACAGCAGAGTTGCTGCAGTTCAGAGGCGATAATGAAATTACAGGTACCTGGGTTGGTGTACGTAATAATACCTACACGGACGCTAATACCAGCGGTCCTGACTTCAAGCGTTATGAGAGTCGTCTTGAATTTCTCGTTATTCGGGAGAGTGCAGAGTATGAGAGTGGCTTTGAATTTGCCTCCTGCAATGCTGGTGGCTTCGTTGAAATTCGCAGCGTGACATCGACGGCCGTGGCTACGGTGGGCGCTGGAACGTACAGTCGTTCGGCGAATAACGTACTGACTTTGGAAGTCGAAGCTGCCGTCGCGCCGGGTGTCAGCCTGTATTCCAGCAGTGAATTTATCCGCCTGAAAGAGAGCACCGGTCGGGTAGGCTCAATGGGCTGGAATTGGGGCCCTGACCAGATTGTCACCGGCGAAGATGTTTTCTGTGCCGGATTGCACAACCTCGAAGACTCAGAAACCAAGTTGTCTGTAGCGACTACCAACGAAGACGATGGGGATACTATTCTCGATCTGAGTACAGAGACCTACTCTTTTACTGAACGGGATATTTATTTCTTCGATGCAGTAAATAACCTTTCACATGAATCTGCCGATTCGTCTGATGATATTGGTATTACTATTACAGGACAGGATGTGTACGGCTACGATGCTGCATTCAATATCCAGCGCAGTGATTCGAATAACGATACTGTGGTAGGTAACGTCTCTGTTGAAGTTACTTTTTAAACATTAATGTTTAAAAATAAAAAACCCGCCCTTTACGCTTCTGGGCGGCTTCGCGATCGAAACCATTGCCCTCTGCGGGTACCATCACGCCAGAATTCGGTGCTTCGACACCGCCGGCATCTGTGGTTGGCCCGGGTTTGCCATTGATCGTACTGGTGCGACCGAACAGGCGATAGTTATGCGCTGGGATGGTGGTCAGCAGGCAGTCCCTCGGGTGTGGCTGACACACTGAACGTCAGTGCCAGTGCTGGCAATGGCACGCAGGAAACTTGGCGTACGCTCGCACATCCATGCCGTAAAGATCAGGCACTGATGATATCGATGGCCGATTGCGTCTGGTTTGGCGCAAAAGGGAGCGTCTTGTTTGGAGGCGTAGCTGAAACACTTCGTCGCAGTGGAACCTCTGGTTTCGTGGCTCAGATTGTCATAGTCTAACTGCTTTATTCCTTCAGAGTGCAAGCAATGACTATATGGTTCTCCACCCCAGATATCCCGGCAGCGAACAAAGCGATGGAAAATACCGCCTGCTCCAATCTGGGCATTGAGATTACCGAGGTTGGCGATGATTGGGTGAAGGGCACAATGCCGGCTGACCCCCGAACGTTTCAACCGATTGGGTTAGTGCACGGTGGCGCCAATGTTCTGTTCGCTGAAACGCTGGGAAGTATGGCAGCGAATATGTGCCTCGATAACAGCAAAGAATATGCGGTGGGTCAGGAGATTAATGCCAACCACCTACGTGGCGTTCGCTCCGGCACTCTCACTGGAGTCGCAAAAATTGTCCATCGTGGCCGTACCTCTCAGGTCTGGGAAATCCGGATTTATAACGACGAAGAAAAGCTCAGCTGCATTTCGCGTCTGACGATGGCGGTGATTCCGGCGCAATAATCAGGGGGCACTTTAATCTACTTCTTCTTTATCTTGCTGATATTTTCCTGCTGAACCGTAGCCTTCTTTTGCGGTACATTTATCCCATACTTTAGTGTGGGGTGTCGCTAACTGACAGTCCTGTCAATGCAGGCAGGCGTTCCCCCGGATGTCGCAGGAGAATGGATGCACTACCTCATCGTTGATGATCATTTACTCTTTGCCGGAGGCCTGGCGGGGCTGCTGAAACAGTCTTTAGCGCCGTGCAATACAACACAGGTCCGTACCGCCGAAGAGGCAGAGCAAGTACTGAATGAGATGGATGATCAACCCGATCTCATACTGATGGATCTGAATCTGCCGGGTATCAGCGGCCTGACGCTTATCCGGCGCCTGCAACAAATGTCAGTTTTTTCACCTGTCATGATGATCTCTGCGTCTGAATCATTAGCGGACGCTGGCAAAGCGTTGGAGCATGGGGCACTGGGGTATTTACCCAAGTCGTCACCGCCAGAGGTGTTGATCAAAGCCATTCAGGAAGTCCTGAATGGCGGCACATACTTACCAGAAGGCTGGCAGGAGCTGATTGAGAGCCAGAAGCAGGCGCTGCCGGATATACGCCTGACGCCACGACAACAGGAAATTCTTCACCTGCTGGCTCAGGGAATGTCGAACAAAGTGATCGCCAGTGAACTGGATATCTCAGAGAACACGATCAAAGGTCACCTGCGTGATGTCTTCCGGCTGTTCCGCGTGACAAACCGGACGGCGTGTCTGAATGCCGTGCGCAGGTTGGGACTACTGCCTGAATGACCAGCCCGATAGACGATATTCAGCTCAGCGATGATGAAATAAATGCGTTTCGCCGTCGCCGGGCAACGGATGATCTTTACGACCGCATCAGCACCATCACGATTGGCACTCTGATATTAACAACGGTGTTGATTGTTAATCAGAGCCCACCGGCCGGTGCTGTTTATGGATACCTATGGTATGCCGCCTGTGTCGGACTTGAAGTGTTCGGTACGGGGCTGCTGTGGTGCTACCGGAATTACTATGAGCGCCGTTCTCTTTCGTTCTGGCGCGGCATGTATATGTCAGGCGTCCTCGTGCTGGCATCTCTGTGGGGAAGTGCCGGTGTTCTGTTTTTTAATCCCGCGGAATTTTCTGAGCAGACGCTGTTATTTGTTCTGATCATCGGGGTTACCGTTTCCTCGGTCAGTACCAATGCTATCTGGTTACTGAGTCATACGGCTTATCTCATTATCAGCACCATGCCGATGATTATTATGTGTCTGATTCAACCTGACCCTCAGTACAAAGGGATGGGTATGGCATTCCTTGCCTACATTGGTGTCGCTTATTCAGTCGCTCGTTCGGGCAGTATTACTTACAAAGACATGATGGCACTGACGTTAAAAAATATGCGCCTGGCCGAGACTTTGCGCGAGCAGTATGAGATTACCGACGCTGCCAGCCGGGCGAAAACTCAGTTTCTGGCATCCGCAAGTCATGACCTCCGCCAGCCTGTGCATTCACTGTCGTTGCTCTCTGAAGGGCTTCGGCAGGAAGTCTCCAGCGATCGCGGTCAACAGCTTGCGACTCATATCCGCTCTGCGGTCACCTCGATAGACGACCTCTTAGGGAAATTACTTGATATATCGCGCCTGGATGCGGGCGACGTACATGCCGAAGTCACTGACTTCCCTCTCGATGCACTGCTCAATAGCCTGATTATTGAAGCCAGACCCGTGGCAGAGGCAAAGGGACTGAAACTGAGTATCAAACCTTGCCGATATGCTGTTCGCAGCGACCCTGTTCTGCTGGGGAATATCCTGAGAAACCTGATCACCAATGCCATTAAGTATACTGAGTCGGGTGAGGTCGTCATCTCGACCGAAGTCGCTCAGCCAGCTCGTTTACTTGTCCGGGTATCTGATACCGGAATGGGAATCCCGAAGGATCAGCAGGAAAAAATATTTCAGGAATTTGTACAGCTGAACAATCCTGAGCGTGACCGGCAGAAAGGGCTCGGCCTTGGCTTGTCCGTATGCCGGCGACTTGCCAACCTGCTCGGGCATGAGTTGCAGGTGAGATCAGAACCCGGCAAAGGATCTGAATTCACCCTTACTGTAGCAATCGCGCATGAGGTATCAGCCGATACACCTGCTGACATGGTAAGTGACACCTCCGATGTTTATTCTGGCGCTCCCTCTGGCTTAAAACCGCAAGTATCTGCAGATGCGATATTTGCCGGCGTGAACGTATTACTCGTCGAAGATGATGCCATGGTGCGAGAGAGTACCGAGCAACTGCTTGCGGGTTGGGGGTGTGAAGTGAGAGCTTATGCTGATGCCCAGGCGGGCCTGGCTATGTTTGAAGCCGAGCCACACTGGGCAGACATTCTGATCAGTGATTATCGTCTGCCAGGAGCCATGGATGGCCAGGATTTGATCCGGCACATACAAACACAGCTCTCCTCCAATTTGCCCGCTCTTATGATTACCGGTGATACCGCGCCTGAGCGTATTAAAACTCTGGCGGATGACGGTATTGTGGTATTACATAAACCAGTGAAGCCCGGCTTTCTGCGCAATGCCATGCGTCAGGCGTTAATCGCTGTCTGAGTGTCCGTGGAGTGTTTTATTCCGCTGCTTCCAATTGCTCGGTTAAATCCATCCACTCCATCTCAATCTCTTCAAGCTCGGTTTTTAACTTCCCCTGCTGCTGAATTAATGTGTTTAATTCATCTTTGCGGCTGGCGTCATACAGACCGCTGTCGCCCATTGTTTCTTCAATGTTCGCCAGCTCAGACTGGAGCTTTTCCATCTTTTTCTCGGCCACCTGTTGCTGCTTGCGTATCGGTGCCAGACGTTGGCGTTTTTCGGCTTCGATGCGTTTCTGTTCTTTCCGGTCTACAGCGGGTTGCTTCACCTCGGTTGTGGCAGGAGCAGTGCCTTCTGCGGTAGGCGTGTTCGCTTCACGCTTATTAAGGTAATCGTGATAGTCATCAAGGTCGCCATCGAAACTCTGCACTTTTCCATGATCTACCAGCCAGTATTCGTCAACGGTAGATTTCAGCAGGTGACGGTCGTGGCTGACGATTAGAATCGCGCCTTCGAAATTCTGTAAAGCGAGTGCCAACGCCTCACGCATTTCAATATCCAGATGGTTGGTCGGCTCATCGAGAATTAACAGGTTGGGTTTCATCCAGGCAACACAGGCCAGTGCCATTCGGGCTTTTTCGCCACCAGAAAATGGCTCAATAACTTCTAAAGCTTTATCACCATGGAAGCCAAATCCGCCGAGAAAATTACGGATTTCCTGTTCGCTGGCTGTCGGGCGCAGGCGTTGCAGAATAAGGGCACCTGTTGCTTTTACATCGAGAGACTCAAGCTGGTGCTGTGCAAAATAACCAATATGACAGTGTTCGCCAGTACTGCGCTCGCCTGCGAGCAAAGGGACTTCTTCGCAAAGCGTTTTTAGCAGCGTCGATTTACCCGCACCATTGGGGCCGAGTAAACCAATACGGTGCCCAGGTACGATGGATATTTTTACCTGGGGCAGGATCGTTTTGTCGGCATAGCCCAGATCGGCGTTGTCGATAGCCAATAACGGCGTCGACATTTTTTCGTAGCACGGAAATTCAAAGCGGAACGGTGAATCCACATGCGCCGGAGCAATCAGCTCCATGCGCTGCAGCTCTTTTAAGCGGCTTTGTGCCTGTTTAGCTTTACTGGCTTTGGCGCGGAAGCGAGCGACAAATTTTTCGATTTCAGCAACACGTTCCTGTTGCTTCTCATATACAGTTTGTTGCTGGGCCAGCTTTTCCGCACGGATGCGTTCGTAGGCGCTGTAGTTGCCCGGATACACCACCAGTTCACGGTTATGCAGGTGAACAATATGGTCTGCCACCGAATCAATAAAATCCCGGTCGTGCGAGATAAACAGCAGGGTTCCGGGATACTTTTTCAGCCAGCCTTCGAGCCACAGAGTGGCTTCAAGGTCTAAGTGGTTAGTTGGTTCATCGAGGAGCAGAAGATCCGACGGCATCATCAGTGCCTGAGCCAGATTCAGGCGGATACGCCAGCCACCGGAGAAGTCTTTGACTGAGCGCTTCAGGTCGGTCTGTGAAAAGCCGAGACCATGAAGCAACTGTTCTGCTTTCACCGGAATCTGATAGCCCTGATGTTCGTCCATGGCATCCATCCAGCGGGTCAGCTCATTATCGTCACTGGCATTGGCCATACCGGCTTCAATTTCACGGTAGCGTGCGTCACCATCAATGGCATAATCCAGCGCACAGCGTTCACTGGCTTCGACTTCCTGCTTCATATGAGCGATACGCCACTTCGCTGGCATGTTCAGGTCGCCGCCGTCGACGGTCAGTTCTCCGTTGAGAAGAGCAAACAGGCTGGACTTACCGGCACCATTCGGGCCGATAAGGGCCAGTTTCTGGCCGTCGTGAATGCGCAGGCTGGCTTTCTCTAACAGAAAGTTAGTACCACGCTGCAACGAAACCTGATTAAACTCGATCATAGAAAACACACAGAAAAGGGGCTGGTAATGGCGGCGCAGTTTGCCACAGAAGCGGGTGACGGACCAATGGATAACGCTCTGTGGCGTTATGCTTTACGTGTCTATGCACGGTCCGGCGTCGAGGCCCTTCTGCTGAAGATGCAGGATGAACACGGTGCCGATATTCTGCAGTTGCTGACGGTGCTCTGGTTATCGGAGCAGGGTCTTGAAGTGGACGAGGCATCTCTTTCCGACAGCGATTACGTGAGCTGGAAGCAGGAAATGATCGAGCCATTGCGCCAGCGTCGGCGGCAGTCTGATCGCCTGGAGCATGGGGATCTCTACGAATTACTTAAAAAAGCGGAACTCGAAGCTGAGCGCTACGGCCTTGGGATCTTATGGGCCAGAAATAAAGACAATCCGGCGGATAAGGGCCGCTGCGTATCCTCAGACCTTATGCTAATCTGCAATAATGAAAAGGAATGCAAAGCCCTCGCTGATCTTGTGCGGGGCTGAACCGGACATCTGTACACACAGTTTCAGGAGGAAACATGTACGCACCCGCCTATCCGCACGACCCAATCGAGCAACTGTTCTCTGATGTGTTCTGGGTACACGGCAGTATACGTGTTGGCCCTGGAATGCGCCTTAACCGCAACATGATCATTCTACGAGAAGGCAAAGAGCTCACGTTGGTCAATCCTGTGAGGCTTCAGGACGAAGCGCTGCGCGAACTTGATGCGTTGGGGCAGGTCGCCCGCGTTGTCCGGCTTGGTGACTTTCACGGGCTGGATGATCAGTATTATGTCGATCGCTATCAATGCCTTTTCTGGGCTCAGTCGGGCCAGAGCACGTATAGCTCACCCGAAATAGACGTGTTGGTGGACGAAGCATCGCCCGGCCCTACCCGAGACAGCCAGTTTTTTGTTTACCGCAATGCAGTCTACCCAGAGGCCGCGTTGTTAGTGAAAAACACAGACTGCTGATCACCACTGACAGTCTCCAATATCACCGCGACTGGCGACACTTTTCAGGCTTTACGCGGGTCGTATTCAAGCTGCTTGGGTTTCATCGAGGGATGAATATAGGTGGGCCATGGCTTAAACGCGTGACGCCCAAAGGGGGTTCGTTACAGCATGATTTTGAGCGTCTGGTACAGCTTGATTTCGATGCGTTGGTAGGGGCGCATGGACAGGTGTTGAGGATGGGGGCCAAAGCGGCTGTCAGGGCTGAAGTGCGTCATCTGTACGGCTACGAGGAAGAAGCCTGACATCATTCTCGGTTTTGCTGGATTTCCTGCATCGTTTTATTCAACCAACCCATAAGTGGTTGCCACTCTTCCTGTTCTTTGGGGTGTTGTCGGTCAAAATCGACAACACCAAAACCATGCTCTCCGGCCTTTACGTAGAACTGCGTATCGCGCAGTGCGGTCACAAAAGGAATCTGCAGGTCGTCGAGGAAGGATTTCAGTGAGCTGAAGCTCAAGGTATTACGTTTCACCCGGTTGGCGACCACAGCTATGGCACAGGCTTTTTGACGGTAGGCCTGCGTCTTACGCAGCTCTTCAATAAACTCCGTCGCTGCACGCATATCAATGGCCGATGGAATGACCGGGATAATGACAATATCCGACTGAGCAATCAGGTCAGACAGTGCATTGCCATGCAGGCCGGCTGGTGTGTCAATAACCACGCGTTCTGTCGCCAGGGGGATGCGCATGCGCCAACTGAGCGTCGAACCCGTGCGGTGACGCTCTCTGACGGCCTCAATACCATTGATAATTGGAAACCTGGCACTACGCAGCTTCAGCCAGTCGGTTGCGGACGCCTGAGGGTCGTGATCAATAAGCGTTGTCGTCTTACCTTCACGGGCAAACTGACAGGCCAGGTTAGTGGCCAGAGTGGTTTTACCACAGCCTCCCTTGGCGTTAGCGACCAGAACCCGCATCGCTTTGGCGTAGGTAAAAACCCTGGGCTGTTGACTGATAACCCCTGCAGTCATAGATGACATCGTTTCCTTTCAGCGATGGGTGATAAAATAGAATTCTCTATTGGATAATCTTTAGCATACTGCAAAAATCCGGGTTCTGCCGGAATAGAGTCGACAAAAGGAGTTGCTATGAAATTCACCGTGATCCTGTTTCTTCTCAGCGTCCTCGCTGTGGCGATTGGCACGCCATACATTATGAAAAAAGTGAACAGCGATTCGTCGTCCGGGGTTTCGGCCTACACACCACCCGCCTCTACAGAGCAGACACGACAGACGTTTTATAAATGGCAGGACGCGAATGGCCAGTGGCATTTCGGCAACGAAGCGCCGGAAGGTGTTACTTCCAAAGAAGTTAATATCGATACCGCGGCAAATATTCTGGCGCCGGTCGCAACGAAAAAGGAAGACACATCCGACAACGAACTGATCACTCCCGAGCCTAGGGTGCCTGACTCGCCAATCGTTATGCCCGGGCAGGCGCTGGAGCTGATTGATCAGGCGAAGCAGGTAAAATCTATGCTGGAGTCGCGATACTCAACCGAAGAGCAGCGGTAGTCATCACCGCTGCATGTGATAAACGCGCCCATTAGCGGCGGCTGCCACAACGCCGGTGTCCGTGAAGGCAACGTCTTCCAGGGCAACGTTGTTTCCAACCCAGTGATCTCCCGGGGTCGCACGCCAACGTTTAAGTTCGGCCCCTGTCTGAACGTCCCAGAGCTGTATCTGCCCGGATGTATTACCCGTCAGGAGTTGTTGTTCTGATGCGTCGAACCGTGCCGTACTGAAATGTCCGCGTCCACCGGGAAGCTCAATCAATTGCTGCCCACTGGCCGCATCCCAGATGCGACCGGCCTCGCGTAGGGCTGAGGTGAAAATCAGGCGGCCACTGGGCGATAGCTCGGCGGTTTTGACCTGATTGTTGTGTTTCAGTGTGGAGATGGCTGAGCCGTCATTGAGATTCCAGACAATGGCCGTCAGGTCGTCACTGGCAGAGGCGCCAAGCAGACCATCGGCGCTCAGGCTGACGTCGTAAACAATGCCGTCGTGGGCCAGGCGCTGGCGGATGCCGCCATTTCGGATATCGAACAGGGTTGCGGTGTAGTCCTGCATTCCGAGAAGGGCGAGGTTGCCGTTCTCTGTCAGAGCAATATCTTCGATGTCGCCGGGTGCGTTCCAGAACCAGATGGCTTTCCCGGTAGCCACTTCCCAGAGCACTATCGTGCGGTTGTCGGCGCTGGCAACGTAAGCATCATCGGGCGAAAAGGCACCACTGGTCAGGTTGCTGTAACCGTCGCTGGTGTGGTTCCAGTCGAAATGACGCTCAGCAGGATCGAGTGTCCAGTAGCTGCCACCGTGGTGCAGACTGCCGATAAAGGCGGCGGTGCCAGAGTGATTGATACGAATGCTGTAGACGCCCTGTGTCGCGACCTCAGAGAATTTCTCAGGCTCAGCTGCGTTGTCACAGGCAGAGAGAAGAGTCAGGGAAAGCAGAAAAAGAATAAAACGCGGGATCATGACAACCTGTTCCGTGAGCGGTCAGTGGACGCGCGAAGTGCGCGTCCTGTTGTCAGTGTAGAACAGAATTCCTGTCTTAGCTGGCAACCGCCTCACGATGCACGTTGTGCATTTTTTCGATGAGGTTGTCTTCAATCTGAAAACGCTCTTCGAGCACTTCGCCGATGGCCGACAGGTCAGCAGGGAGCTTCGCCAGCTGGTCCAGAGTGCAGTGTTTGTCGTAGGTATCGTTGAAGTCAACGCATTCGCCGGTAAGGGCTTCCAGGCGTGGCATGTGTTCATTTGCCAGGTCGATGGTGCCATCGTCGAATTCACGGGCTTCATTCATCAGCTGCTCGTAAATTTCGAAGTGCCCTGCTGAGCAGTAATCCATCATAACTTCACAGAAACGCTGCAGGTTCTCTGCCAGTGGTTCCTCTTCAGACAGCGGCTTGCTGGCGCTGAGGTTGCAGAACAGGACGATCAGGCTCTGGCGCTCATTCAACCATTTGTCGATCAGTTGGTGAACACCGCCCCAGCGTTCCTGTGCGTTTTTACATTGTTCCAGCATGTCAAAATTCCTCTGTGAAAACGGTGCTGCTTATGCCTTAGTGTCACCAATATAGGCGCGTGGAAAGCGGCATTTCAAGCAACTTTTTTCAGTTTTTTTTCTTGCAATACCGCGGTTATGTGCATCAACTCTGCTTGTCGGCGCTCCAGGCGCGAGCCAGACCCAGAAGGCTGACAAGAGTAAATGCAACGAATATGACACGGGTCCACTCCGGCATACTCAACGCCATGAATTCCCATGAGATATCCGCACAGCTGCCACTGGCCTGAAGCATGAAGGTAACCAGTTCGGTGAATGGCAGAACTTCCGCCATGTATTCAACACTCGGGCCACATTCAGGCACTTCGTCGGCAGGCAGGCCCTGTAGCCAGACATGACGGTTAGCGACCCAGACACCAAATATGGACGATGCCAGTGTGAATATCAGAGCAATGCGATGCGGCCAGCGGGTGTTGCGGGCAATAAATGCGAGCAGACAGCCAATGCCGATGCCTAGTGTGGCAATACGCTGAACAATACAGAGCGGGCAGGGATCGAGGAACATCTGGTATTCAAAGTAGTACGCTGAAGCCAGCAGCAGGACACAGATAAGAAAACCGGCCAGATAGCCACCGGCAACCAGCGGGGCGGGAAATAGACGTTGCAGCATCATAAGTCGTTACGTGAACTCGTGAATTAGTTGTCAGGAGTCTATCACGCGCACCCAGCGGAATCCGCGTCAGCTGCTAAGCTTGACCATAATCTACATTGTGACGGAGACGCGGAATGCTGAAGCGCCTTTTTTTTACTCTGCTGGTGACGTTGCCAGTGATGGCTTTTGCAGAAGACGAAGCGGCCCTTGCTGGGCCTCAGGTTCAGTACATCTACTTTGAACCTGCATTTGTTGTTAATTATGGCAGTACCGGCCGGATTAAGTATCTGCGTACGGATGTTGCGCTTAAGGTCAGTACCACTGAGGCTGGAGCGGCGGTCGCTCACCATAAGCCCTACCTGCGCAACAGCCTGGTGATGCTGTTCAGTGCACAGGAATCAGAGATCATGAATTCGACTCAGGGGCGTGAGGAACTTCGCCAGATTGCTTTGGAAGAAGTCCGTGCAGTGATGACTCAGCTGGAAGGGGCTCCGTCAGTGGATGACCTGTACTTTAATAACTTCGTCGTACAGAACTAATGGCCGAGAGCAGGCAGAGCGCAATCGCCTGTCAGTGGGTCATTCAGCGAGTCATATAGTCATGCAGAAACTCGTCAAAGGGCTGAACATCGTTTGCTTCGAGTTCGGCCTGTGCTTTGAGGCTTTCTTCGGCTGTTGCCTTCCACTCGGCGCGGACGTCTGCTGACAAGGGTTCACTCAGGAACTTACGATGTGCCTGCGCCTGACGTAATGTCAGTTCAGCAAATTCAATCTTCTCGTCTTCCAGAATTCTCAGCACTTTCGCGGATGGCGTATGACTGGCGTCAGCGATCTTAAGGCGTTGCTGACCAAGAGTATCTATGTGGAAGCTGTGATGGTTGGCTTCGTCGAGCAAGGCTGCCACGGGCTGCATGCTGTCGAGAAGTTCGCTTGCCCAGTCTGCCAGAGTGGTTTCGCCGCTGGCGCTTTCGAGCATTAATCCCGGGCGACGACCTTCGTAAACCACTTTACTGAAGTTGCGCTGAATACGTTCGTATTCGGCATCATCAATCTCACCACTGTCCTGCAGAGCACACCAGGTCAGGAATATATCCATAAAGTGCATCTGTGGAACGTCGATACCCAGTGGCAGGAACGGATTCACATCCGTGCTGCGGACTTCAATATACTGAATACCGGCACGAGCCAATGACTCCAGCGGCTTCTCGCCGGACTCGCCTACCCGCTTAGGACGGATATTGCTGTAGTACTCGTTCTCGATCTGAAGCAGGTTGGTATTGAGCTGCTTATACTGGCCGTTCTCTTCCTGCATACCAATGGCTTCGTATTCAGCGACAGGAATGGTCAGCGCTTTACTCAGCGTGTCGATGTACGACTCAAGGGAATTGTGACAGATCACTAAGCCCGATTGAGCATTATTCTGGTAACCCAGATCACTCATCCGCAGCGAGGTCGCGTACGGGGCGTATAAGGTGTGCTTGTGAAGCTTCTGCAAAGAGTGCTTACGGCCATCAAGAAATGTGCTGCATACCGCCGGTGATGCCCCGAACAGATACATCAGCAGCCAGCCATAGCGGCGGAAGTTACGGATCATGCCGAGATAGCGGCGGGATACGAAGTCTTTGTCTGCTTTCTGACCTTCCTGCTCCGCCAGCAATTGCAGCAATTCATCTGGCAGCGAGAAGTTATAGTGGATACCTGAAATTGCCTGCATCACACGACCGTAGCGGTGCCAGAGGCCATGGCGATAGGCATGCTTCAGACGTCCGATATTGGAGCTGCCATACTCGGCAATAGGGATGCTCATTTCGCCTTTCAGGATACAGGGCATCGACGCTGGCCAGATCAGCTCTCCTTCCATTTGCTGGTAGGCAAAGCGATGGGCGGTTTCGAGGTAAGCCGACGCCTCATGGGCGCTGGTAAAAACCGGCGTAATGAACTCAAGTAAGGCTTCGGAGTAGTCGGTCGTAATAGCCGGGTGCGTCAGCGCAGAGCCCATTCCCTTAGGGTGAGGTGTCTGAGCGATTAGTCCGTCATTGCCGCAGCGCAGGCCTTCCTTCTCAATTCCCCGTTGCAGTCGGGAAAGCATGGGTAGGTGCCGGGAGTCGGCCAGTAGCGCCAGCAGTGAATTGTAGGAAGCCAAGAGCACCTCTGCATCAGGTTGGAAGTCAGCGGATTATAGGAGGAATCGACAGGATCTTATACATGCTTGTATCAGAAATTGGTCTCAGATTATTCGCTCATAATGAACAGTGTTGTGTATAGGCCTACTAATTGTTCGTCAGATCGATTATCAGAATGCAACACTGGCACTTAACTGAACGCGTACAGCCTGCTCGTAGGGTTCTGAGTCCGGCTTGAAGGTATTTGACGTAAAGTCTCTCTGTGCTCTGAAACCTAACCGGGTTGTTGTCTCTGCCGAGGCAAAGTCACGGTATATATTCAGTTCCAGTGTATGCAGATCATCGCCGTCATCGCCACGGTTCACCCGGCGTCCGTCTTCAATAACAAACGCACTGAGATGAGTGAAAATCTGCGCTGGCCATGGCTGGAACCACGAGGCAGAGTGCGAGCGTGGCGAATACAGGGCGACCAGATCGCTGTCGCTGAGATCCTCTGTTGGATCTACCTCTGCGCGCAGCCATGCGCTGGTCAGGCGGAACTCTGCGGTGCTTCGCGTCGTGAACGTTAACTGCCCTTCAGCGCCGGTGTAGACAATTTCATTCCCATCATTGACCGTATCGAGACGAATGGATGGGTAGTGATAGATGACATTATTCAGCTCTTCCCGGAACAGCTTAACGTCCCACTCTATATTGCCTTTCCAGAACGGTTTGCTGGCGAAATACCCTAACTCGACTGAGTGGATGATCTGGGGTTTGAGGTTACCCGGTCCTTTGAATCCATCGTAATACTCGACACCCGCGTATCGCGATTCTGTTTCGGCATTATCAACGACGTATATCCAGTCTGCTCTTTGTTCGAGTATGTCCGGCGTACGCCCGGCACGACTGAACACCAGCCTGACCGATTCGACTGGGCTGATCAGGTAGTTGGCCGCCAGTTTTCCAGACCAGACGTCAGTACCGTCCTCTTCATATTCATACATAACACCTGAATGCAGGGCCCAGCGGTTGCTGGCTCTCCAGTTGATGTTGCCGAACCCGCGGAGTTGATCTGAGTCTATGTAGCCGCCATAGAATGGCTTCGAGTAAATCTGTTCTCTGCGATATCCGAGACCGCTGATCATGATCAGGTTGTCTGCGAAGGCGACCGTATCCTGTATTTCCAGGTCGATACGTCGTTCGTTCGTATCAGCGTGCACATCACCGCTGATCGGTATGAAGAAAGCAGCCGGGTCGGCTCCGTAGCGAGTGAGGAGCTGTTGAGCCAGTGTCAGCTCTTCCGGGTTGGTGGTATCCAGTGCGGTGAGAGATTCGCCCTGAACAAACTGATCGGCGGCTTCCGGGTTTACCTCATCCAGTTGTCTCAGAAGCGGATCAAAGAAACCGGAAGGTCCACTTTCCAGCACACCATGCTGGCGACGCTCAAAACGGGTTGCGTGAACCGACACTTTCAACTCATGTAGATCCGACAGGTCATGATCATAAACGACGCTGGCTTCAAACTGGTTGGACTCAACGTGATTACTCGTAAACTCGTAATCAGGCACGTCCCGGTAAGCGTTAGTCATCGTGAAGGCAGTGTTCAGGCTCTGAGCATCACTCAGTTGATGGCTGGTATTTAGCATAACTGCCGCGAAATCACGGTTGTCGTCACAAGGGGTTGTACAGCCTATGCTGGTGTCATCACTGTCGCGCAGGTGTTCTGTGGAATAGGCCTTGGCCGACAAGCGCCAGTGATGAATCCCCTGATCGCCGGTCGTTCGTGCGTAGAGATAAGTATCCCGATTATTACCTTGCTGGACACCGATTTGGTCGTCGAAGGCATCCTGTGGGTAATTCGTGATGATATTGATTACAGCCTGATAAGCGTTGGTGCCAAAGCTGGTGGCCGCAGGGCCGCGAACGACTTCGATCCGCTGAATATCCTCGACCGCAACAGGTAAGTCTTCCCATGACACCGCGGCCAACCCGGCGAGGTATTGTGCCCGTCCGTCTATGAGGACCTGAAAGCTCTTGGGCAGGATGGATGGCCCACCGTGATAGACCACCGCGTCGCTATTATCCCGGATGTCGTGAGCGACCAGCATTCCAGGAACGTAACGCAGAAGCTGAGAAATACGTTTGACGCCCGTGCGTTTTATAAAATCAGCATCCAGAACCGTCACACTGCCTGGCACCTCTGCGGTGGCCTGATGCAGTCGCGCTGGTGTCAGTACATGCGGGATATCGGCTGCTGAGGCATCCCAGCTTGAGGCATCCCACGAGAGGGAAGAGAAGTTATCCGGGTTATCATCTGCTGTAACGTGCAAAGGCTGGCAAAGGTTCGCGGCACACGTGAGTATGATGAGTAGAGGTCCTTTTTTTTGCACGATAACTTCTCATTATTCGCTTTATTTCTTTCTGGCGTTTGCAAACGCGGCTGCGAAGGCCCCCGCCATAGCACCGTTTCCGGCAGGTTGCTGCGTCGGTTTTGAACCACGCGGCTGGCGCTGAGGTCTGTCTTTAGCAGGTCGGCTTCCGGTGTCGCCCGAGGCGTTGATATCATCCCCCAGTCGCATGGATAAACCAATGCGCTTACGCGACACATCGACCTCCATTACCTTCACTTTTACGATGTCGCCGGCTTTCACAACGTCGCGCGGATCTTTCACGAAATGATCGGCCAGCGCTGAAATGTGTACCAGACCATCCTGGTGTACACCGATATCCACAAAGGCACCAAAGGCGGCGACATTAGTGATCGCGCCTTCGAGAATCATGCCGGGCTTCAGGTCCTTGATGTCTTCGACGCCCTCTTTGTATTCCGCAAAGCGGAATTCAGGACGAGGGTCGCGACCGGGTTTCTCCAGCTCTGAGAGGATATCTTTTAAGGTTAGCTCACCCGCACTCTCGTCGGTAAACTGGCCCGCGTTGACAGATTTCAGAAAGGCACTGTCGCCGATCAAGCTGCTTACATCGCGCGAGAACTCGTGGGCGATACGCTCCACCACAGGGTAAGACTCAGGGTGAACGCCGGAGGCGTCCAGAGGGTTTTTACCGTCCATAATGCGTAGGAAGCCGGCTGCCTGCTCAAAGGTTTTGTCACCCAGACGCGGCACTTTTGCCAGGTCTTCACGTGAGGTGAAGGCACCGTTCACATCGCGGAAAGCGACGATGTTATTGGCCAGTGTTGCGTTCAGCCCGGACACTCGTGTCAGCAGTGGCGCGGAGGCGGTATTCAGATCGACGCCCACCGAGTTCACACAGTCTTCCACCACAGCATCCAGCGTACGTGCTAACTGGCTCTGATTAACATCATGCTGATACTGGCCAACACCGATGGACTTGGGTTCGATTTTCACCAGTTCTGCCAATGGGTCCTGCAGGCGGCGCGCAATAGAAACTGCGCCTCGAATGGTCACATCGAGATCCGGAAATTCTTTGGCCGCCAGCTCGGAAGCTGAGTACACCGATGCACCAGCCTCGTTGACCATGATTTTCTGCACGTTCAGGTCTTTGTGTTTTTTCAGCAGATCGCCAACAAACTTATCGGTTTCGCGCGAAGCAGTACCGTTACCAATCGCGATCAGCTCGGCATTGTGCTTCTGAATCAATGCCAGCAGTACGGCTTCGGATTCGGCGATGCGATTTTGCGGCGGTGTTGGGAAGATGGCGCAGTGATCGAGGACTTTGCCGGTTTTATCGACGACCGCGACTTTCACCCCGGTACGCAGGCCGGGGTCCAACCCGATGGTGGCTTTTGGCCCTGCCGGCGCGGCCAACAACAGGTCTTTCAGGTTATCGGCAAAGACTTTAATCGCGCCATCTTCGGCCTGTTCACGCAGCTGGCCAATCAGCTCGGTCTCGAGGCTGGTCAGCAGCTTGATACGCCAGGTCCACTTTACGACTTCGGCCAGCCAGCGGTCGGCTGCGCGACCTTCATTTTTTATGCCTGAGTGCTCGGCAATAATGGCCTCGCACGGGCTGGCTGCGAGCTTGTCATCTGGGTCCCCGGTGACCAGTGAAAAAGACAATACGCCTTCGTTGCGGCCACGCAGAATTGCAAGCGCACGGTGGCCCGGTACCGACTTCAGAGGCTCGTCGTGTTCAAAATAGTCAGCGAATTTTTCACCTTCTTTCTCTTTGCCCGGCACCACGCGGACAGAGAGCGTGGCTTCTTGCTTCAGGAAGCGGCGCAGCGCGGCGAGTAAGTCGGCGTTTTCGGCAAAGCGCTCCATCAGAATGTATTTAGCGCCATCTAAAGCGGCTTTGGTGTCGCCAATGCTGTGCTCGGCGTTGAGGTACTTCTCCGCTTCTTGTTCAGGCGTCAGGTTCGGTTCGTTGAACAGGGCATCGGCCAATGGCTCAAGGCCTGCTTCAATGGCCATCTGACCTTTAGTGCGGCGCTTTTTCTTATAGGGCAGGTACAGATCTTCGATGCGGGTTTTGGTATCCGCCGTCAACAGCGCCTGTTTCAACTCATCGGTGAGTTTGCCCTGGTCTTCGATGCTTTTGATCACAGACGCACGACGATCTTCCATGTCGCGTAAATAGCCCAGACGCTCTTCAAGAGTACGCAGCTGGCTGTCGTCCAGCGCCCCCGTGACTTCTTTCCGGTAGCGAGCGATGAAGGGAACAGTAGCACCTTCATCAAGAAGGGCGACGGTGGCGTCTACCTGTTGTGGGCGGATATTCAGTTCAGTAGCGAGGCGTTGGGTGATCGAAGGCAGGGTCATAACTCATAAGTACATTATTCACGAGGGCGTGAGTATACCTGTGACATGGCGAGGTGAATATCACCCGATAATCAGACGCAAAAAAGGGCGCCGTAGCGCCCCTTTTCATGCTCGTAAAACAGGTTCAGCTTAAAGCTGAGGGCCTGCGTTTACGATAGCGTCAGATACGTCGTACTTCTTGAAGTTCTCAACGAACTGAGCCGCCAGGTTCTTCGCAGCACCTTCCCAGTCTGAGCTGTTAGCCCAGGCTTTGGTTGGGTTAAGCAGAGTCGCATCAACACCTTCCAGAGTGGTTGGAACTTGCAGGCCGAAGATTGGCAGTTCTTCAGTGTCCGCATCACGCAGAGCACCAGACTGAATTGCAGCGATGACAGCACGGGTCGTCGGGATGCTGAAACGCTCACCGCCGCCACCGTTAGGACCGCCAGTCCAGCCAGTGTTAACCAGGTATACCTGAGAACCGAATTCAGTCACACGCTTCATCAGCAGTTCAGCGTAAACGCCTGCTGGACGTGGGAAGAACGGAGCACCGAAGCAGGTAGAGAAGGTAGACTTCAGGCCTTTAGAACCACCCATTTCAGTAGAACCTACCAGAGCGGTGTAACCAGACAGGAAGTGGTAAGCCGCCTGTTCTTTGCTCAGGATAGACACTGGAGGCAGAACGCCAGTCATGTCACAGGTCAGGAAGATCACAGCTTTTGGTTCGCCAGCCATGTTCTCTTCAACGCGCTTCTCAACGTGAGTCAGCGGGTATGCACAACGACCGTTTTCAGTCAGCTCAGTGTTGCTGTAGTCAGCAACGCGAGTGTTTTCGTCGATGGTGACGTTCTCAACGATCGCACCGAACTTGATCGCGTCCCAGATGATAGGTTCGTTCTTCTGAGACAGATCGATTGTTTTTGCGTAGCAGCCGCCTTCGATGTTGAAGACAGTACCTTTGCCCCAACCGTGCTCGTCATCACCGATCAGGTAACGCTCAGGGTCAGCAGACAGGGTGGTTTTACCGGTACCAGACAGACCGAAGAACAGGCAGGTGTCGCCATCTTCGCCAACGTTGGCAGAGCAGTGCATTGGCAGTACGTCTTTTTCTGGCAGCAGGAAGTTCTGTACACCGAACATCGCTTTCTTCATTTCGCCCGCGTAACGCATGCCAGCCAGCAGTACTTTGCGCTGTGCGAAGTTAACGATCACTGCGCCGTCAGAGTTAGTGCCGTCACGCTCTGGAACACATTCGAAACCAGCAACGTTCAGGATCTGCCACTCTTCCTTATCAGAAGGGTTGTAGCTTTCTGGCAGGATGAAGAGGTTACGGCCAAACAGGTTCTGCCATGCAGTCTGAGTGGTCATTTTTACTGGCAGGTAGTGCTGTGGATCAGAACCCACGTGTACCTGAGATACGAAGCTGTCGTGCTGGGCCAGATATTCTTCTACACGCTCCCACAGGGCATCAAACTTGTCCGCGTCGAACGGGCGGTTGATGTTGCCCCACTCAATCGCGTCTTTGCTGCTTGGCTCTTCAACGATGAATTTGTCCATCGGAGAGCGACCTGTGCGCTTACCGGTTTTGATAACCAGAGCGCCGTTATCCTGCAGTTCACCTTCGCCGCGGGCGATGGCTTGTTCTACCAGGAGAGGAGTAGATAAATCGGTGTAAACAGTCATATCGATGCCCCGCAGGGTCCTCGTAAATTCAGTACGGCTTGTGGCCATACTTTGTATCTCAATAATCCGCCCTGAAGGGTGCCCGGGCGAGCCCAAAAGTTTAAGGCGCGCAATTATGCCAGAAAATTCATTGCGCGCTAAGCCCTACTGGTCGCTTTTTGACCGATAATTATTCGCAGCAGAGCTAAGTTGTTGTTTTATCTGGTTTTACTGGAGATTCTGCTCCGGGAAGAGTTCGTTAACCTGCTCTTTATCGAAACTGTATGCCTGCTTACAGAAATCGCAGTTGATGCTGATTTTTCCTTGTTCTTCAATGATTTGCATCAGCTCGTCTATACCGAGCTGGTGCAGAGCATTGCCGATTCTGTCCTTCGAGCAGGTGCAGAAAAAGCTCAGCTCGCTTGCCGGGTAAGTACGTACCTGCTCTTCGTGGTAAAGGCGGTGAAGCAGGACATCATTGTTGAGGTTGATCAGCTCCTCTTCTTTGATGGTGCTGGCCAGATGAGTGAGACGATCCCACGCATCCGGATCATCGCTCTGCTCTGATGGCATCTGCTGTAGCATGAAACCGGCAGCATTCTGGCCATCGCAGGCCAGCCAGAAGCGTGAACCCAGCTGCTCTGACTGCTCAAAGTAGTCTTCCAGCGCGCCAGCGACATTACCGCCTTTGATCAGAGTGATGCCCTGATAACGCTGGCCCACTTCAGGCTCGACAGTGATGATCATCTGGCCGTCGTCGAAACTCAGTTCGCTTTCTTCGGTACCTTCTTCATAACGGGCGATGGCTCGCAGCTGACCTTGGTCGCTGGTTTCGGCTTGTAGCAGGCTGATGTTGCCCGGCAGACGAATCTGTAAGGTCAGGCGCCCTGTAAATTTGAGGTTGGCACTCAGCAAGGCGGTAGCGGCCATCAGTTCACCGACGGCTTTAGCGATCCGCGTGGGATACTGATGACGCTTCAGTACTTCGCGGTAGCTCGCATTTACGTGAGCCAGCTCGCCGCGGATATTGGTATTGTCGAAGCTGAAGCGTTGCAGGCTGTCAGCGCTATTTGGAGTGTCAGACATTCTTCAGTAGTCCTGATTGTGCTCAAAGCGGCGCATGTCACGACGCTCTTTCTTGTTTGGTTTATGGTCGGGTGCCGCTTGTGAGGCTTTGACGACCTTGCGGTACTCCGCTTTGTCCATCCGCGCTTTGATGCTCTCGGGAGTTTCCTCATAGAGCAGACGTGCTTCCGGGGCGCCGCGGCGTTGTTCCGACAACGCTTTAATCATGACAATTTTCTCGTCGAAGCCCTGCCGGATCGTCAGTTTGGCGCCCACGTCGACGGTTTTACTGACTTTGCAGCGCTGGCCTTCGTAATGCACCTTGCCGCCTTCAATTGCGCCTTTTGCCAGCGCGCGTGTCTTGAAAAAACGCGCGGCCCAGAGCCATTTATCGAGTCGGATTTTGTGTGTCTGTTCGCTCATAATTCCTGATCAGGAGTACGCTGTATCTGTCCCGGCTTTTCCGCCAAGCCCTTTATTCATCAGGTTTCTACATCGCGGGTCGCTGCAAGTACGTCTATGTAAGCTCAAGCTGCGCCATCCCTGGCGCAGATGCCCGCTTTCGCAGACAACCTGACTCACTAAAATTTGAATTCATCGAAGTGGTGGATACCCGGAAAGCGACTGTCGGTATTCGGCGCTTTCTGGCTGTCTGGATGAAAGATCGTCAGCAGCCAGCGGATACCCCATTTCTCTGCCGATTCTAACACAGCCTGGCTGTCGTCAATCAGTAGGGAACGCTCTTTATCAAAGGGTTCTTCGCGTTGCAGATGGTCCCAGAACGCCTGACTTTCTTTCGGTTCTTTATAGTCATGCGAGCTGATGACGTGATCGACGAGTTTATCGAGCCCGGTACGCTCCATTTTCAGGTCCACACTGTCGCGGTGTGCATTAGTGACGATCACCGTGCGCTTGCCAAGCTTCTTCATGGTATCGAGGAAGTCTTCCACATGCGGGCGAAAACCAATTTTGTCCTGCACATCGCGCTTAAGCTCAGCGATGGGCAGGCCCGTAAGGTCACTCCAGTGATCCAGACAATACCAGTTGAGCGTGCCACGCAGGCCGACAAAACTTTTGTTCAGCTCTGCGAGAGCTTCTTCTTCTGAGAGGCCGTGATGCTCGGCGTATTTACTCGGCACGTGCTCCAGCCAGAAGTAATTGTCGAAATGCAGATCGAGCAGGGTGCCGTCCATATCTAACAGAACCGTGTCTATCTCTTGCCAGTCTGGCATCGTCATGCGCTAATACCTTACGAAAAGTGTTCACCGACTATTTAAACAGGGCTGTCATGCATAAAAAACCCGAAATCCTGAATCGCCACATGGTCGCAGAAAGCCGCCTGTTCCGGGTGGAATCCATTGACCTCAGGTTCAGTAACGGCGTTGAACGAACTTACGAACGGCTGGTGCCCGGTGGCAGCGGCGCCGTCATGATGGTCGCTCTGCTGGATGATGAAACGGTTGCCCTGATACGTGAATATGGGGGCGGTGTTGAAGATTACACCCTTACCCTGCCAAAAGGTGCGGTGGACCTGGGCGAATCGATGCGTGATGCCTGCAACCGCGAACTGCAGGAAGAAATCGGTTTTGCTGCGCGCGAGTTCGTTTATCTGAAGAAAATGAGCCTGTCGCCAAGCTACATGCGAGGGGGCATCGATGTGGTGCTTGCCCGTGACTTGTATCCGTCAAAGCTGGAAGGCGATGAGCCAGAGCCACTGGAGCTGGTTGAGTGGAAGCTCAAGGATCTGACCGAGCTTTACGGCCGCGATGACTTTAACGAAGGTCGTGCAATCGGTGCCTTAGCGGTTGCTGTTGAATATCTGAATGGCCGCTTTGAGGGCACGCCGCTCTAGCGGAATTTGGGTGTAACTTCTGATGTCGAGCAGCGAAGACGAGAAGCTCCGTCTTGAGCATGAAGCGGCCAAGCTGTTTATGCGGTCGTACGAGAAAGAAACCGGCCATAAAATACGGCATTTGTGGCACAACCTTCCGACCAAGCCCGATGTGTCCTGTCTGCTTGAAGGAGATAAGCTCGACATTGAAGTTGCTCATTTATACGGCAGCGAGGCCGAGGCCATGAAAATTCTGGGTCGGTCGCTGAGTGCTGAGACACAGTCGGCTTTGGCGGAACAGGAGCTGGAGCACAATACCGATCAACGCCTGGTCAGTGCACTGAACCGGATACTGCGCCAGAAAGCGGAGAAAACCTATCAGAGCCAGCGTGCCTGGCTACTTATCCGCAACGCACACCCGCAATGGAATGCGCGCAAGATCATTCAATTCATCAATAAAATTCAGGTGCCCGCATCTCACCCGTTTGAGCAGATCTGGATACTTGGCGACATGCATGGCAAATCTGGCATCCTGCAACTGGCCTGAACAGACTATCCCGCGCGCCGCCTGTTAAGACTGTGGTACTGTGCAGCCGGTCATCTTTTATTAATTCTGGGGTTTTATGAGCGTCGAAGGCGCATTACTTACCAGCGGCTCTGTGGGGCGCCACCTGTATCACCAGACGTTGCCTATGGTGATAGGCATTCTGGCACTGATGTCGGTCGGGCTTCTGGATGCTTATTTTATTGGTAATTTAGGCAAGGACCCTCTGACGGCCGTTAGCTTTATCTTCCCGGTGGTGTTTGCTCTGTCCTCGCTTGGTGTCGGAGTGATCGCTGCCATTGCTTCTGTTGTTTCGCGGGCGTTAGGTTCAGGGCAGAAGCACAAGGCGCAGAGTCTGGTGGCTCTGGGAATTGTGGCAGCGGGTATTTTTGGCATTGTTATCACGGTGCTCCTGTTGCTCTTCAAACGCCCATTGTTTGAAGTGATGAATGCTTCTCCAGACCTGTTGCCATTAATCGATTCCTATATGACCCCCTTTGCGTTCGGCTTCCCAATGTTGTTGATTAATATGGGCGGTAATGGTGCTCTGCGTGCTCAGGGCATGGCGGGTAAGGCGTCCCTCATTCTGATGATGATGGCACTGGTCAACCTGATACTCGACCCTATCCTGATTGCCGGTATTGGTAGCTTCGAAGGTTTCGGTATTAAAGGCGCGGCTTACGCCACGGTGGCGGGTTGGACGCTGGCATCCATTCTGGCACTGGTGCTGATTGCGCGAAGCCCTGTCGGCCTGAACTTCTCTCGCCTGAAAGAGGCGCATCCGGGTGAGGATATTCGTGCTCTGTTGAGGGTGGGTGCCCCGGCGGCAGTATCTAATTCCGTAAACCCCGTCGGCCTGTCTATCATGACGGCATTACTGGCGAAGTACGGCGATGCCGCAGTCGCGGGGTTTGGCGCCGGTGGTCGCTTGCAGGCGCTTGCCGTCGTACCTTTGTTGGCGCTCTCGAGTTCGATTGGCGGAATCGTTGGTCAGAACTGGGGGGCAGGCTATGGCGACCGGGCTCGTCGGGCGTTGTGGATGGCCATTGGCTTTTGTGTGGTGTACAGCCTGACGGCGGGCGCTTTGCTGGTAACCTGGCGTGAGTCTCTGGCGACAGTATTTACTGATAGCCCAGCAGTAATTGATGCTATTTCAACGTATCTAATGATCTCTGTCTGGGGGTATGCCGGCTTTGGTGCCCTGATCGTTGTGAATGGTGCGTTTAACGCAATTGATCGTGCTTACTGGGCGCTGGGGCAATCGGTTGTTCGTGTTGCTTTGATTATGGTACCTGTGGCGGTTGGCTTGAGTCTGGTGCTTGAGTCGCGTTCGATTTATGCCGCAGAGCTTATTGCTAACCTGGTCGGTGGCTTAGTGGCTATCATCCTTGGTCGTGCGTTACTGGATGATCGTTGGTTGCGGGCATAATTTCATACTGTTTCCGGGACGATGGTTGGTAAAAATTTAAGCTTTTAAATGAATTCAGTCGAAATATATTGCTCGATAGTTCCGTTTTCAGAATGTAAACGTATAGTCAGGTGATATTGCCAATATACAAGGAGTTAAGATGTCTAAGATAGACGATATCCTCGGAAAAATTGAGTCGTATGAATATACGCGAGAGGAACTGTTGAAACTGAAATTAAATGCTATTCGCGCCAGAACTTGGGGAGAGGAAGGAAAAAACAAACTTCTCGCCGCCATTGAGTATGCGCTTGAGCATATGCCAGTTGATAAAAACAGAAAGACTGATCGAGAAGTTATCATCGACAAAGGCGATTATAAGATCAGCCGTGGGGGGCGTGATGGAGGAAACTTAGCCAGGTTAGAGGCTATTGCGATGAGCTTGTCGAAGGTTCCTGGTATATCGGACATGACGATACTCAAGACTCAGATCAGAATTTATTTATATGGGAAACACTTTTTTGCTGGACTTAAAAGTACAGCTAATGACTGCTGGATTTCCTGTCGCGAGGATCACGGAGTTTCGGAAGAAACCATCTCTGCATGGGGTGAGATTGGCGTAGTAGAGAAGAGCAAAAACTACGATAAACCTTGTATCGGCTTGCGAGCAGATTCGCCAGAAAAACTGGCTGCGGGTATTGCAGCAGTCCAATTTATTTAGACATTGGTAGGCGCGCCGGCTTTAACAATGCTGAATCCAGGGCTAACTATCTTTGACTGATATTAGATATAGCTCGATATTCCCCGCACTTCAGGGAGGCGTCCAGCCGGATGTCTCCAATCGCTACACGATGTAACCTCAATACCGGATTTCTAAAGTGCCCGAACATACGTTTTATCTGGTGGTACTTGCCTTCAGTTAACGTCACTGTTCCAGTATAGGGAGTCAGTCGCTCAAGGGTTGCTGGCTTAGTAGTAATACCTTCGAACGAAAAATAGATGCCTTCTTTAAAGGCCTTCACACACTCGTCGCTTATTGGGTTCTCCAGTGTCACTTCGTACACCTTTGCGACTTTTCTATCGGGTGCCATGAGCGCCTCAGACCAGTCGCTGTCGTTAGTCAGAAGCAGTAAGCCGGAGGAGTTCAGATCCAGTCGCCCGGCAATATGCATATCGCAAAGTTCAGCTTCAGGGAACCCTGCATCACGGAGCACATCAATGACGGTTGGATGAATATCGTCTATTGTGGCACTGACGACACCAACCGGTTTATGCAGCAGGACATAACGGCGAGTGCGATTCTGTAGCTCTTTGCCATCCAGAGTAATACGCGAGAAGTGATCAACCGGTTGATTGATGTCGGTCGCTACCCGTCCGTCTACCGTGACGCGGTTCTGCGCTAAGAGCGAGCGAACCGAGCGCTTCGGTGTGCCTGTGGTAACACTTAAAAACCGATCCAGGCGATAACGCTTCGCGGTCGCCATGTTCAGCGATTTTTCCAGATGTTGGCGACCGCCTTATCATTGCCTAGAAAGCCAACAATTAAACAAACCAGACCGATCAGCCCGAAAATAATCGCCGGGAATGCGCCGCCCGCCTGACCTGCCTGAACAGCAACCCAACCGCCGGCACCCGACAGCACGAGAAACAAACTTCCTACGGCAATCAGAATGGTTCGGTGAGATTCTTTATAAACGTATTCATCTTCGCTGTTTTCAAAAATATTCAGGATCGGAGCAAAGAGTTTTCTTAGAGCGTTTTTCATAGTAAATACTTTTTTATTGTGGCTTTTTACATCACTAGCGGTAACAGAACCGCGTGCAAGGTTGCGGTCAGAGTCATCGCCATCGCGGAATAAGCCGCTTGCTGATTTCCCAGCTCAATCGCACGGCTGGTACCAATGGCATGAGCACAGACACCCAGCGTAAGTCCCATGGCTTTGGGGTCATCGAGTTTAACGGATTTAAGCAAAGGCGGAATCATCAACGCACCGAACACGCCGGTAATGATGACAAACGCAGATGCCAGCGCACCAATACCGCCCAGTTGCTCACTGACCGTGACCGCTACCGGCGTGGTCACCGACTTGGTCGACATCGTAACTGTGATCGTGTCATTGCCGATCCAGAAATGCGCCATCGCCACCGCAACGGCCACCGTGGTACCGCTGCCCAGACTGATCGCCAGCGAGATGCGCAGCCACTCCTTCTTCATCACATGAATAAACTGATAAAGAGGCACAGCCAGCATCACCACCACTGGTCCAAGCATCAAGTGCAGGTACTGCCCGCCCTCCATGTAGGTATCAAAACTGATGCCGGTGACCTCAAGCGCCACAGAGACCAAAATGATGCCCGTCAGAATCGGCGGCAGAAACGCCGTATTACCTAACAGGCGATAGATGTGCTGACCCACAGTAAATGCCGCAATGGTCAGCATCGCCCAGAACAGCGGCATATGCAGAAGCTCATTCAGCATCAGACTTCCTCCGGAACCTCATAATGGCCGCACAGACAATCGCGCCGGGCACAATACTAACCGCCATAATCACCAGCAAGGCAACGCCGTTCTCTGCCAGCAGCTCCTTCTGAGTCACGAGGCCCACACTCACCGGGATAATAAACAGAGGCAACAGCGGCGACAGCGTCTTACTGATCTGCGACAGCGACTCAGGCGCACGCCCACGAATCATCAGGAACACTAGCAACAGCAGCATACCGATGATAGAGCCGGGGACAGGCGAATCCAGTTGGGACTGGAGCAGGTTGCCTGTGACAAGAAAGAAAAGAAGAATTAAAAGACCAGTCATCTGACAATCACCATGACTCAGGCAGCTTACGGGATGAATGAAAAACGCGAAGTATCTCGACGCGTTTGAGCCTCGCGTTAACGCGGTAGGGCACGATGTATCGTGTGGCAGGAACTATCAGCTCGCGTGTTCCGGGAATCCGGCCGGGGTGTCCTAGTGCAGGGTTATCTGCCAGAAGGCCAATGGCAGAGGTTGTGCTTTCTACGACTCTCATCGCTGCGCCTGGATCTGTCTCAGCGATGTAATCTGCTTCCTGCGTCAGATTGCTGAGCGCTTTGCGTAGCCACTTGATTTCCATCTATGGGGTCACTTCTTTGGCGTCTGCCATTTGCTAAGCGCGTCTGTCACCTCGGTTTCTGAAGCAAAGTCACCAGCATCCGCCTCCGTGAGGGCATCGAGAGTTTCCTGAATCTGCCATTCATTCAGCTCAACGAACTCACGCAATGCCTCGCTCGCCAGAAACGATTTAGAGCGATGTGTAGCAGTTGCTAGCTTATCCAGCCGTTCTTTGAGCTCAGGTTCTAGCCGTATAGTCATGGTTGTGGACATAGGGCACGCCTCACTATGCTGTGTTCAAGTGTACACAATGTAGCACGGTTTGATCGGAAGTGGATAGTTCGCCATGCAGGTTGACTCTTGTGGGTAATAGGAAAAACATGGGCACCAGCGTGAGAACTTCCCAGGCGTCAAAGGATTGTTGAAATGGAATTGTTTATAAGAGTATTCGTGTCGGTGCTGACCGCGTTAACTTCTTTTGCTTTGTTGTTGAGCGGCTTATTTTCACTAATTGTTTGGTACGACGACGGTGAATTGGCGGATTTATTACCCGCTCTTGGTGTCGCCGGTATGATTTGGGTTTTTGGTCTCGTCTTATTTGGATTCAGCGGCCCCTTCTTCTGGTGTGTTTTCTATTTTCTTCTTCAGAGGCTAAAGCTTTCTGAGTTCAAAAAACATTTTCTGGCTGCACTTTTATCCACGGCAACAGTCTCCACCCTGCAATTTAAAGTAGTCTTTAAGGAAGATATTGATCTGGAGAACTCAACTATTTTTCTGCCATTTATTCTGCCGGTTGTCGTTTTAAGCCTGGTTTTGTACAAGCGTTGGTACATAAAGAAGCCTGCTTGACCTGATTATGAAGTGGGCGACCATAGCAATAGTCACGGTTGATGGTTGTTGCAGAGTTCGCTGATTTGAGATTCCTATCAGTCGCGGGTATTTACCCAAGAAGTGCGAATGATATAGCGTGGTGCTACTTCCATCTATATGAGTGATGCAGGAGCTACAGCCCCTGCACAGTCTCCAGTATTTTCGCGTACTGCTCATGCTTATCAGGAAACACCAGCATCGCTTGCAGGGTCTGAATTGTTGCTGCCATTTTTACCGTATTCATCGCGCTTTTGTGTTCACTCTCTGCGATTGCCTGCAGTGAGCTTATGAAGGCACCCATGACTTCACGCACGGCATGGTTAAAACGGTCGGCTGAGCCCAAATTACATTCGAGTGCGAATTTCACGGCTTCTTCGATGGTTTTATTCAGGTTTTCTTTGATGTTTTGCTGCGCTTCTTCTGACTGTGTTTTCAGAGCCTCGATCTGTTGCTCAGCTACGTTTTCTATCTCAGCGCTCTGAGCGCTGTCGCTGAGGGTATTCTTATCCGTGCTCCTCTGCGCCAGTGGTACTTCTTTAGACGCGTTGCTGGCATTAACCGGCGATGTTGCTTTCTCTTCTGTAGGGTTGGTCTTTTTGAATTGAGCCGCGGTACTTGCCGTGTCGATGCTATACAGCGTCGATATGCCCTGGGTCAGTGCGGCTTGTGCGATGATTCCTGCCTGCTGCTGGGCGCTAGTGGCATTATGCGCTGCGTTTGAAAGCGCCTGAGCGGTCGCCTGATACAAATTCCCCATGGCCATTGCAGGGGCGTCGGCCAGAACTTTTACATTGCTTTGGGTGATGGAATCAGTGATCTGATCATTAACTGCGGTAGGGAAGGCCATGGGGTTAATCCTTTAAAGACGGTTAACCCCACAGTAAAGCGATCTCTGTTTCAGAGTAAAGTCAGAATGCGCCAGCTACACGGAAGAATATCCCGTAGGTGGCGAAAAAACTCTCAGATCCGTACTCTGCTTCAACACCCGGGCCGATATCGTAGTCGGACTCGAAGGTGTAGGTGTTGAGAGTGCCTTCGACACCAAGGCTGGCACCAATGATGTAGTCGGCAACGGGAGCGACGGCTTGAAAGCCAACACCATAAGTACTACTTATTGAAAACAGTGAAGAGGCTCCGGATACGTTCAGTGCCGTGCCCTCACCAGGATTGCCTGTGTCTGCGGCAACTTGCTCCGTCGCGATTTCGTAGTCTATTTCTACTTGATCACCGGGTGTGTAGGTTGAGAACCCCATAAGGATATCAAGATCCAGGAACAGGCCTATGTCCCGCTTTCCCGTGCTTGCTACTTGATCGAAACTGTTTTTGAGTGAATCAACCCGAAGCCATAGGCCAATCGTTTCAATGGTGCCCTCAGCATCAATCGCCTGATACGGATAGTTACCTTCTTCGTTGTATCTTTCAAATTCGCCGGTACGGGAGTTAAAGCCAAATTCGGGATTCTGATTTGTGTCTACATCGAGGAGGACAGGAAATACGCTTTTCTCGTAACCAATACCGACGTAGCGGTCGCCGTAGCGCTGGACACCCACGGCAAGAAACTGAGACTTACCGTCGAATTCGGGATCTTCCGGGAGGAGTGTCTGAAACAATTCATCAGGGTCCTGATTACCGGGAAATCTTGCTTCGTCAGTTTCTGAAAAGCGCCCTTTGATCGAGCCCTGGCTAGTCACCAGCATGATCCCGCCCCAGTTGAATATCGCTTTCAACTGATCGATCTCCTTGTCGGCATCAAGTAGTGCAGATACCTCTACGGAGAACTTTTTACTGGTTGGGCTGGAGTAGGTCAGCTCGGTAAAGGTGGTTGAGTCGAAGGTAACACTGTCGCCAGGGAAGACGACTGAGTCCTCGTCGCCAAACGGTGTGACCTGGGTTTGTTTGTAGGCGACAAACTGTTTATCGAGAGCGTGACTACTGAGAGGCAGTGCTGCCCCAAGAACTGTGGTTGCTATTCCAAGGCCAATGCGGCCGGCTGGCGTGCCTTTGCGTATCATCATGATCCCCTGCTTATCTTTGTTCTATGACGACATTATGAGACAGATAGAGACAAATTTCAGATGGCATCTTGGGACACTTGGCAGGAATGATATGACTGTTTGGGAATATTCTCCTGCACAGCGGTGATTGCAATGCAGGAGGTTAGTGAGTGCTTGCGAATTGTAAGCGTTACTTCACCGTTCAGGCGGTTGTTGCTTCCCGCTCAGTAGTTTCAGTTACTGTCCCAGACTCCATGGACGCAAGACTTCCCAGCTCCTGGTCGAATTCGCCAATAAAGCTTTCCATTTTGTCATCGGAAAATTCAGCCGAGGGGTATGACAGGTTCACATTGAAAACGCCATCAATGTTGCAGAGCGTCATAAACATCCCGAAGGTCGGCACTGTAGCGATAACATCTTTTACCCTCGCTGCTTCGCCGGCTTTGTTCAGAAAGTCGAGACTACCAACCGTAGAAAAATGGATGGTCGGTACTGGGATCGTTCCTTTTCTTTTGCCTGCCAATATCCCCAGAGAGTAAAGCTTCTTACCGACGAGAGTGAATGCTTTATCAAGAAGCCAGGGGTAAGAAAGCTTTTTGTGCTTCAGTCTGTCGATTGCGGTAGTGAGTTGGCTTTGCAGGTTTTCCATCATGCGCTGCGGGGATTCCATATCTTTACGGTACGCCCTGAGTATGGAAGTAGTAACGTAATTACCAAATACAGGCGCATCTTTTTCGAAATAAGTGCGCAGATCGTATGAGAGGCGGATGGATACAGTATCGCCGTGCTCTTCGCCGTATCGCTCAAAGAAACTTCGTGCAAGCGCAGTGAGGAAGTAAATATTAAGGCTGTAGCCCATTGATTTGGCTTTCGGCTTCAGGTCGGCCAGTTCATTCTGGAGGTACCGGTGCTTCATAGAAACAGAGCCGATAAAGTCTGTTTTTGTTTCTGCCGGGCTGATGATTTTGTCGTGAGCCGTTTTTTTATTTTCGGCTGAGAGTAATTTCCAGGACTTAAATACCTGGATGGGTGCGGTGATGTAGGGTTTCTGGAATACGCCCGGCACCATTGATGGGTCTTCAAGGGCTTGCGCTATGGTTTCTTTGCCATTCAGGTGCGCCATCAATGACGAGACCATATTAATCCAGCCAACACCGTCACAGGTCATGTGGTGAACTGATATCAGCAGGATGTTTTCTTCGGGCAGGAAGCGGATTTTAATCGGCAGTGCCTGCTGAAGAGTGAATGACTCGTTGAGAAACTCATTCTGGTAATCCTTGAAAGCCTGTGAATCAAAAGGAAGATCTCTCTTTATCTTGAAGGCGTCATCGAATAAAGCGTTGATATGAATTTCATCAGAGATAACTTTCAGGCGCTGCGAGAAAAGCGTCGGTTCTACAATTGTTCTGAGTTTCGGATAGAGATCCATTATGTGCCTGAAGGCGGATCGGATTTCCTCCTCAGAGTGCACCGTCGCAAGCCTCAGCGTAATCATCTGTGAGACGGAGGGTGCAAGGTCCTCGACGACCAGATAGAGAAATTCAGATTTGTTCAGCTTGAGGTATTTGCTGTCGGTTTGCATGATCAAACTCCTTTTGGTGACGTGCACCCCTGATCGTCTTGCCAGGCACTGCATGCGCTTTGGAATCGGTGAGAGATTTTTTCTTTAACAATACTGCGGTTTAAAGAGGCTTGCTACCGTAACGAATGGCTTGTGCTGCTGATGTCTGTCGATTGGCGTGAATAGGCCAGCTAAGGAAAGCGAGACGGGTACTGCGTGGAGTTACTATTGAAAATCACCTACTCAGAGAGAGTAAGTGGTGCGGAAGGAGAGACTCGAACTCTCACACCTTACGGCACCAGAACCTAAATCTGGCGTGTCTACCAATTTCACCACTTCCGCAAAGAAGAGGTGGCGATTCTACTGATTATTGCGGTTATTGCAAGCCTATCTTGGCGCGTTCTGGTGTCTGCGGTATCGTACTGGCATCTGACAACAGGAAGTTCTCTATGAACCCAAGCGATACCCGCCTGAACACCAATATTCTGCTCGTAGCTGCTGCTTTTGTGATTGTGATCGCGGGTGTTAAAAGCGCTGCGAGTATTCTGATCCCGTTTTTGTTGTCGATCTTCATTGCGATTCTGAGTGCTCCCGTGATGCGCTGGCTGACGCATCACCGCGTACCCGAAATCGTCGCTGTGATTCTGATTCTTGTGGGATTTCTGCTGTTCGGGACGATTCTGGCCACCTTTGTTGGTCGAACGATTAATGCGTTCTACCAGGATATGCCACTGTACGAGAGTAAGTTGCAGGCGCTAGTCGATCAGTCGGTTGCCTGGTTGCAGGCCAACGGTGTGGACGTCTCTGATAATGTGCTACGAGAGTACGTTAATCCGGGCGCCGTAATGAAAATGGTCGCCAACGTTTTCAATGGCCTGGGCGGCGTTTTAGCGAATACCTTCCTGATCCTTTTTACGGTGATCTTTATTCTGCTGGAGGCGGCGGGCTTCCCGGCAAAACTGAGAAAAGCCTTGGGTGACAAAACTCAGGCGGTTCAGCACTTTGCCCGTTTCTCTCAGCTGGTTCAGAAGTACCTGGTGATTAAGACTCTTGTGAGCTTAATGACGGGGGCCAGTATTGGTATCGCGCTCTGGGTTATTGGTGTTGATTACGCTGCTATGTGGGCGTTGGTCGCATTTCTCCTGAACTACATCCCGAATATCGGCTCTATTATTGCGGCGGTGCCAGCTGTGCTGGTGGCGCTGATTCAACTGAGTGTTGGTGAAGCCGCGCTGACGGCGCTTGTATACGTTATTGCCAATACTTTCTTTGGCAACATCGTTGAACCCAAGATGATGGGGCGGACGTTAGGTCTCTCGACTCTGGTAGTGTTCTTATCTCTGGTGTTCTGGGGATGGGTGCTTGGCCCGGTAGGTATGCTGTTGTCTATTCCGCTCACCATGGTTGTGAAGATCGCGTTCGAGGTTAACGATCGCACTCGCTGGGTCGCCACTTTGCTGGATCAGTGACCGGGCGATCAGAGTATATAGCCAAGGCCGATCAGTCAGCGTAAATCGGTAAGCGTAAATAAGGGTAAAACCGTGTGGGCGCAGTTACAGCGCGGGGTTACTCTGAATGTAAAGATTAAGGGTAAGCTATGAAATCTGTACTGTTGATTGATGATGATGTTGAGCTCGGTGAACTGCTCAAGGAATACCTTTCGATGGAAGGGTTCGAACTGACTGCAGTGCACGATGGTGAAACTGGCTTACAGCAGGCGCTGTCGGGTGATTACAGCCTGGTGCTGCTCGACGTAATGTTGCCCAAGAAAAATGGTTTTGAAGTTCTGCGTGAGCTGCGCCAGAAGTCTTCTATTCCGGTCATTATGCTGACTGCCCGTGGCGAAAGCGTTGATCGTGTTCTGGGGCTCGAACACGGTGCCGATGACTATATTCCCAAGCCTTACCACCACCACGAGCTGATGGCGCGTATCAAAGCGCTGTTCCGTCGTATCGAAATGTCAGCGGAAGAGCCTGAATCGACCTCAAATGAGCTTAAGGTTGGTGAGCTTGAGCTGAATCCAGCGACCCGCACTGCCACGCGCAGTGGCGAAGAACTGCCCCTGACGGGCGCAGAATTCGGTGTGCTGCAGTGCCTGATGGAAAACGTCGGGGATCTTGTGGATAAAGATAGTCTGTCGATGGCGGCACTGGGTCGCCAACTGATGGCCTACGACCGCTCGATTGATATGCACGTCAGTAACCTGCGTAAAAAACTCGGTAAGCGTGACGACGATTCAGATTGGATCAAGACCGTCCGCAGCCGTGGCTACATGCTGGTGCGGGTGTAAGGTCTGTTTTGCTGACTAGCTTTATTACTCTCTGGGTAGTGGTGAGCCGCTGATGGTGCGCTGGTACCGCTCTCTGTTTCTGCGCATCTTCCTCTGGTTCTGGTTGATGGTGTTTTTCTCCATGACGGTGGCGATTGGTGTCATCGTCTGGCTGGAAGATGACTACTACCGCGAAGCCAACACGCAGGAAATCCGCTTGTTGCGCACCATTGTAGAAACTCAGCGTCCGATTCTTGCTGAAGAGCGTCGCTTTTGGCGCCGTTTGCGGCCGGGCTGGAACCTGGTCATCACCCCCCTCGATAACATCAGTCAGCTTCCACACGACATTGAAGAGTTCGCCGACGAAGCGGCAGAGCGTTCTCAGATCCTCTGGGGGCAGGACGACGGCTGGCAGATGATCGGCCCTGTGAGTCGCGGTAATTACCTTTATGTCGCTGTTGCACGGAGTGGCTGGCAGGGCGTGCTCGAAGACGAGAACCGCTGGTTGATCCCCGTGACTGTGGTTCTGGTAGTTACACTTATGTGTTCGCTACTGGCCTGGTCCATGACACGTCCGGTCCGACGCCTGCAAGGCGCTGTGAAACGTCTGGCGAAAGGCGATTTTGATATGTCTGCCCTCAGTAAGACTTATCGACGCCACGACGAAATCGGTGCACTGACACAGGAAGTCATCGATATGGCGGATGCTTTGCAGCGCCTGCTGCATAGTCATCAGCAATTGCTTCGCGATGTATCACATGAACTCCGCTCGCCACTAACCCGCCTTCAGATTGCTTTAGCGATTGCCCGCAAAAAAGACGAAGGCAGTAAATTGATCGCAGAGCATGATCGTATTGAACGCGCTGTCGGTCAGGTAGATAACCTGATCGGTCAAATGCTTGATCTGGCACGTCTGCAACAACAGGATCAGGCAGAGTTGCTGCGCGAAGAAGACATTGTGCAGGAGCGCTTACAGGAGTGGCTGGATGATGCTGAAATCGAGAGTAACGACCATAAGCTGAGCATCCGCTGTGACATCGATTCAAAACCCATCAAGGCTGACTGGGACTGGCTGCTGGTTGAGCGGGCCTTCGATAATATTCTGCGCAACGCCATCCGTTTCTCGCCTGAAGGAGGTGAGTTAGTCATCCGCTGTCACGAGCGCAGCGGAGTCGTGGCTTTGTCCGTGCGTGATTCTGGCCCCGGTGTTCCGGAAGAAGAGTTGTCACGTATTTTCGATGCGTTTGCGCAGGTGGACTCTGCCCGTGATCACGCCTCTGGTGGCTATGGTATCGGCCTTGCTCTGGTGAGTCGCATCACCGAGCTACACAATGGCACAGTAGTCGCCGAAAACCAGTCGCCGGGCCTGCGGGTAACGCTTTCTATGCCGGTATCTGATAAAAAATCCGCCTGACATCATGAAATGTTCATAAATCATCCAGATTCCCCCTTTTCTTCTGGAGTTTCCCAGCTGTTTTTGGTATTAAATACGGCCCTTTTGCCCCAGCACCTCCGGAAGAAGCGGTGTAAGAGGCGAAATTACACAAACAGCGACGAAACTGGACACCGACTATGTCAGAAGATTTCAAACAAGCGGCATTGGATTACCACGAGTTTCCAAAGCCGGGTAAGATCAGCGTTGAGCTGACCACGCCAGCACAAACCTCACGCGACCTGTCATTGGCATACAGCCCGGGTGTGGCTGAGCCTGTGAAAGAAATCGCTGCTGATCCTGAAAACGCTTACCGCTATACCGCCAAAGGCAACCTGGTTGCAGTAATCACTGACGGTTCTGCCATTCTTGGTCTGGGTAACCTCGGCCCGTTGGCGTCTAAGCCAGTTATGGAAGGTAAGAGCCTGCTGTTCAAGCGTTTTGCCGGTGTAGATTCAATCGACATTGAAGTTGAATCTGAAAGCCCACAGGCCTTCATCGATACAGTTCGTCGTATTGCTAATACTTTCGGTGGTATCAACCTCGAAGACATCAAAGCCCCTGAGTGCTTTGAAATCGAACGTACTCTGATCGAGCAGTGTGAAATCCCTGTATTCCATGACGACCAGCACGGTACTGCGATCGTAACGGTTGCTGGTGTACTGAACGCTCTGGAAATCGTTGGTAAAGACATCGCTGACGTTAAAATGACTGTACTGGGTGCAGGCGCGGCAGCAATCTCTTGCTCCAAGCTGCTGATCCTGGCAGGCATGAAGCCAGAAAACATCTTTATGTGTGACCGTAAAGGCGTGATTCACTCTGGCCGTGACGACCTGAACCAGTACAAAGCTGGCTTCGCTATCGACACTGACAAGCGCACTGTTGACGACGCTCTGAACGGTTCTGACATCTTCCTCGGTCTGTCTGGTCCTAACATGGTGACTGGTGAGCAGATCAAGACGATGGCGGCTAACCCAATCATCTTCGCTTGTGCGAACCCTGTCCCAGAAATTATGCCTGAAGAAGTAGCAGCAGCACGTGACGACGCCATCATGGCGACGGGTCGTTCTGACTTCCCGAACCAGGTAAACAACGTACTTGGCTTCCCATTCATCTTCCGTGGTGCTCTGGACGTACGTGCTCGTCGCATCAACGAAGAAATGAAGCTGGCTGCTGCTAAAGCGCTGGCGGGTCTGGCGAAAGAGCCAGTGACTCAGGAAGTTCTGGATGCATACGGTCTGGATTCTCTGGAATTCGGCCCTGAGTACATCATCCCTAAAGCGGTTGATAGCCGTCTGCTGGGTGTTGTGTCGACTGCAGTTGCACAGGCTGCGATTGATACTGGTGCGGCTGATGGCCCACTGCCAGCAAACTACCCACTGAAGTCTATTTCAGACATCTGATCTGAATTTCAGTGAGTAATAAAAAGGCCGCTATTCGCGGCCTTTTTTGTGTCTGACTCCCGCCTGTTCAGCACAGCCGGGCAGGGGCTGGAATACTGTAGGAGCGCAACGCGAAGCTTGCGCGAGATAGACGTCATTCTGGTCGCGCGTATTTCTTATCCCAAATAAATCGCTACCAGATAGCAAATAAAAAGCCCGGCAGATTTCTCGGCCGGGCTTTTTTATTCAAACGTCGTTGCTATCAGCTCTTCTTAGGCTTGGCGCGCTTACGTTCGTTTTCGGTCAGCAGTTTCTTACGCAGACGGATGCTGGTAGGAGTCACCTCTACCAGTTCGTCGTCTTCGATGAATTCCAGTGCCTGCTCCAGGGTGTGTTTCACTGGTGGTGTCAGGTTGATCGCTTCATCGGTACCGGATGCACGGACGTTGGTCAGCTGCTTTGCTTTGGTTGGGTTAACCACGAGGTCATTATCACGGCTGTGCAGACCCACGATCATGCCTTCGTACACTTCAGTCGCTGGTGATACGAACAGACGACCACGTTCCTGCAGAGTGAAGAGGGCATAACCCAGAACCTTACCAGCAACCATAGAAACCAGTACGCCGTTGTGGCGGGTAGAGCCCAGACCGGTCTGAACCGGACCGTAATGGTCAAACACGTTGGTCAGGATGCCTGAACCGGACGTCATGGTCAGGAACTGGTTACGGAAACCGATCAGACCACGTGCTGGCATGATGAACTCAAGACGCGTACGGCCTTTGCCATCAGGAACCATGTTGGTCATTTCAGCGCGACGGTTGCCCATTTCTTCCATAATGGAACCCTGGTGCTCGTCTTCGATGTCGATAACAACCTGCTCGTATGGCTCCTGCAGCTCACCGTCGACTTCTTTCTGAACCACTTCCGGCTTACCGATGGCCATTTCGAAGCCTTCGCGACGCATGGTTTCAATCAGTACCGACAGGTGCAGTTCACCACGGCCAGAGACTTTGAATTTCTCCGGGCTGTCACCTTCTTCAACACGCAGAGCCACGTTGTGGATCAGTTCCTGTTCAAGACGGTCTTTAATATTACGCGAGGTAACGTACTTACCTTCTTTACCAGCAAATGGCGAGTCGTTCACCTGGAAGGTCATGCTTACGGTAGGCTCATCAACCGTCAGTGGCGGAAGAGCTTCAACATTGCCGACAGCACACAGGGTGTCAGAAATGTTCAGGCCGTCGATACCCGAGATACAAACGATGTCACCGGCCGCAGCTTCATTAACGTCGACACGGTTCAGGCCGTGGAAGCCTTTTACCTGCTGGATGCGACCTTTGCGGGTGTTGCCTTCCGCAGTGATCAGCTGGATGTCAGTACCCGGCTTCAGCTTACCGCGAGTGATGCGGCCAACACCGATAACGCCCACGAAGCTGTCGTAGTCGAGTGCAGAAACCTGCATCTGGAACGGGCCATCGAGCTCAACTTTTGGAGCTTCAACGTGGTCAACGATCATCTGGAACAGTGGCGTCATGTCGTCAGCCATGTTGTCAGGATCATCGCCAGCAATACCGTTCAGGGCGGAAGCGTAAATCACAGGGAAATCGAGCTGTTCTTCGGTCGCGCCGAGGCGGTCGAACAGGTCGAAGATTTCGTCCATTACCCAGTCAGGACGTGCACCCGGACGGTCAATTTTGTTGATAACAACGATAGGACGCAGGCCGCGCTCGAATGCTTTCTGAGTTACGAAACGGGTCTGAGGCATAGGGCCATCAACCGCGTCTACCAGCAGACACACTGAGTCAACCATCGACATAACACGTTCTACTTCGCCACCGAAGTCGGCGTGTCCAGGGGTGTCGACGATGTTAATACGGTAGTCGTTCCATTTAATGGCGGTGTTCTTCGCCAGAATGGTAATACCGCGTTCTTTCTCCTGATCGTTGGAGTCCATCACGCGCTCACCGCCCTGATTGCGGTCCAGAGTACCGGACTGCTCTAAGAGCTTGTCGACCAGAGTAGTTTTACCGTGGTCAACGTGGGCGATGATGGCGATGTTTCTGAGATTCTCAATCACAACAGTAGCCTTCAGAATTGTGAGCCCTGATGGCACTGCGTCAGCAGAGTCAGGAGCAGGTTAAAATTTGAGCGCGGAGTATACCTGAAACACATTACAGCTGGGATATTTCTTTCATGCCGTGTCGCAGGAATACACAAGAGGTTTCGGTACGCCAGAAGGCAGGATAAAAAAGGCGTGGATTTGCACCAAAGAGCATATACGGCAGGGGGGCTGTGAACATATACTGTGCGGGCCTGAAATCGCACACCGATGGAAGGAAATAATTGCATCAAAATAGTGCACATTGCCAGATGTGTGATTCATAGAGGTGCATTCAGAGTGTGCGACATTCCGGTCTAGCCCGTAAGTAGTGGGTTTGCAGTGATGTCCAAAATGGCACACTACTTGCTCTAACAGTGAGCATGGAATCCGGGGCGAGCCCCGAACTTAATAGAACCAGCATCTGGAGAAAGACAATGTCAGAGAACACTCTGAACCTGATCAAAGAGAATGAAGTGACGTGGGTAGACCTGCGCTTCACTGACACCAAGGGTAAAGAACAGCACGTTACTATTCCGGCTTCTTATGTTGACGAAGAATTCTTCGAAACTGGCCAGATGTTCGATGGTTCTTCTATTTCTGGTTGGAAGGGCATCAACGAATCTGACATGATCCTGATGCCAGATGACGAAACTGCGTACATGGATCCGTTCACTGAAGACGCTACTCTGATCCTGCGTTGTGACATCATCGAGCCTTCAACTATGCAAGGTTACGAGCGTGACCCACGTTCTGTTGCTAAGCGCGCTGAAGCTTACCTGCAGTCTACTGGTCTTGGTGACACTGCATTCTTCGGTCCAGAGCCAGAATTCTTCATCTTTGATGACGTAACCTGGGGCTCTGACATGCAGGGCAACTTCTACAAAATCAACTCTGACGAAGGCGCATGGGCAACTGCTTCTAAAGTAGAAGGCGGCAACCTGGGCCACCGTCCACGTGTTAAAGGCGGTTACTTCCCAGTACCACCAGTTGATAGCCTGCACGACATCCGTGCTGCTATGTGTAACACACTGATCGCAATCGGTCAGGACGTAGAAGTACACCACCACGAAGTGGCAAACGCTGGTCAGAACGAAATCGGCGTTAAGTTCAACACTCTGGTTAAGAAAGCTGACGAAGTTCAGATGCTGAAGTACGTTGTACACAACGTTGCAGCTGCTTACGGCAAAACTGCTACCTTCATGCCTAAGCCAGTTGTTGGCGATAACGGTTCTGGTATGCACGTACACCAGTCTTTCTGGAAAGACGGCGAAAACATGTTCGCTGGTGACGGCTATGCTGGCCTGTCTGAAACTGCCCTGTTCTACATCGGCGGTATCATCAAGCACGCTAAAGCACTGAACGCGTTTACCAACCCGTCTACTAACTCTTACAAGCGTCTGATCCCAGGCTTTGAAGCTCCAGTAATGCTGGCATACTCTGCCCGTAACCGCTCTGCTTCTATCCGTATCCCATACGTTGCAAGCCCTAAAGGTAAGCGTATTGAAGCTCGCTTCCCAGATCCAACGGCTAACCCATACCTGGCGTTCGCAGCTATGCTGATGGCTGGCCTGGACGGTGTTAAGAACAAGATCCACCCTGGCGATGCAGCTGACAAAGACCTGTACGACCTGCCAGCTGAAGAAGCTGCTCAGATTCCACAGGTTTGTGGCTCACTGCGTGAAGCTCTGGAAAGCCTCGAAGCTGATAAAGACTTCCTGACTGCTGGTGGCGTGTTCACCGAAGACATGATCGAAGCTTACATCGAGCTGAAGATGGAAGAAGTTCACCGTGTAGAACACACTACTCACCCAGTAGAGTTCGACATGTACTACTCTGTGTAATCTTCGGATTATCTGAGTTGAAAGAGGGTCGCTTCGGCGGCCCTTTTTTGTGCCTGTAGAAAATACGATTTCGCGGGTGTTTGTAGGAAATGAGATGGACCCG
>NZ_DBNJ01000018.1:0-67362 GCF_002297765.1 Thalassolituus sp. UBA675 | reverse complement strand
TCCGTTTTATCGGGGCAAGATCACCACAAGTTGTTGGAGCGTAGTTTGGTCCCTTGCTTGTGTTTGTTAGCCGCTATCATGTTAAGTAAATCCATTTTCCTGTTGATGCATATGCTTGCATATCTATTGGAGGCCTTCGACGCCTTTCTTTCATTAGATAATTCATTAGATGAATATAAAAATCTAGGAATATTCCGTTCTCTTCATCTCGTATTCTTGCAGCAGCTATCTGAGGCCGAAGCAAGCCTTTATCAAGAACAATAACCCTGTCAAACAAATCCTCTTCCAGGCCCACTCCATGTACGGATTTTTTCACTCTATCAAATTCTTTTTGTGCCCAACCGTCATCTGACAAGTTGCTAGTGAATGCGAATACGATATAAGGGCATCGGTAACAATCGCTAGGCGCTTCACCTTTTGTCGGAGTAGGAGAGAATTTGCGCTTATAAGGCTTTAGATCTCTTATTTTTTTTGCTGCCAAAGCACATGAATCGAGCTCCACTTGTGTCAATACTGATTTCACCTCAATAACAGCATAGAGCGCCTCAGCTGGCAGCAATAAATTTTCGCCAGAGCTGACAAGCGGGGCTGCTGAGGCACTATCATAGATGACAAGATCCAATTGCCCAGTACGAGTGTCTAGGTAATCAATTGCTTCCCCTTTTCCGATTGAAAAATTTTGAGGAAGGTGCTGCCTTAAAAATTGGGCCAGTGCCTCAGCCCTTTCATCGCCACGTATTCCCCGGTGCTGGAAAGTTCCCGCGGATTTAGCCGCCAAGGCCAACCTATTTTCAGCGTCTTCTAGAACTTGCTGAAATATTTTACTCGGATTTTTCGTTGAACGTTTCAACGTAACTCCTTTCGGCTAACAGGTTATTAGTGTGCGTGCGCGTTTATCCTGGGACACTCTTTCGAGGTTTCTAGGATAACTCATTGACTGCATTGAAGAATCTTCCATAACTTAAACCTCCCTTCCAGAAAAACGCGCACGCCTGTTATTTCGATAATCCTGCGCACATAAACTTGTAAACCAAGCTTGTAAGTTTCTGATTCGTATGACGTTTACCGTACTACCCTGCGGCAAAACGCGCAAGCTCGAGTGTAAAGCGTGCCAGATTTTCGCGAATCTCGGAAATACACTGTTTTTATATACAGTACATCTTTACATCCATGAGATACAAAAACGCCGGGCATTGCCCGGCGTTTTATTTGTTAATCTAGTACTTTTTTATTAGATTACGATTTCGACCAGGTCGTCCCTTCTGGTCCGTCTTTCAGCACAATACCTTTAGCAACCAGCTCGTCACGTACAGCGTCTGCTGTCGCAAAGTCTTTGGCTTTTTTGGCTTCTGCACGCTTCTGGATCATTTCTTCGATCCATTCCGCTTCATCACCAGCACCCGACTGAAGGAAGCTTTGCGGGTCAGACTGCAAGCAGCCCAGCACGCCGCCCAGATGACGAAGCTGGCCCGCCAGTGCGGCCTGCTCTTCGCCTGATGCTTTGTTCAGGTCGCGCACCAGATCAAACAGCACAGCGATAGCAACCGGCGTATTGAAGTCGTCGTCCATCGCTGCGTGGAAACGTGCGCTGTAGTCGTTATCAATATCGCTGACAGAACCCACTTCAACACTCAGCAGTGCATTATAGAAACGTTCGAGCTTAGTCTGCGCTTCTTTCAGGCTGTCTTCTGAGTAGTTAATTGGGCTGCGATACTGGCTCGACAGCAGCAAGAAGCGAACGACTTCTGCCGGGTACTTATCGAGAATTTCACGAATAGTGAAGAAGTTGCCCAGTGATTTAGACATCTTCTCGCCATCGACACGTACTGCCCCAGCATGCATCCAGGTATTGACGTATTTTTTGCCGGTTGCTGCTTCTGACTGAGCGATCTCATTCTCGTGGTGCGGGAATTTAAGATCCGGGCCACCGCCGTGAATGTCGAAGGTATCGCCTAAGCAGCAGGTCGACATCGCAGAACATTCGATGTGCCAGCCTGGGCGACCAATACCCCAAGGAGAATCCCAGTGTGGCTCTTCTGGCTTAGCGGATTTCCAAAGTACGAAGTCGAGCGGGTCTTCTTTGACGTCGCCCACCTCTACACGGGCGCCAGCTTCGAGTTCATCAAGAACCTTGCCCGACAGCTTGCCGTAACCTTCAAACTTACGAACACGGTAATACACGTCACCATTATCAGCCGCGTAAGCAAAACCCTTTTCGATCAAAGTTTCAACCAACTTGATGATGTCACCGATGTGGGCGGTGGCTTTTGGCTCTGCGTCTGGCTTTTCGATACCGAGCAACTCTGAGTCTTTGTGCATTTCTGCGATAAAGCGCTCAGTGAGTGCATCAAAGGCTTCGCCATTTTCGTTAGCACGCTGAATGATTTTGTCGTCGATGTCGGTGATATTACGGATGTAATTCACATCGTAACCGCGATGGCGCAGATAACGCGCAATAACATCGAACGCGACCATGACACGGGCATGCCCCAGGTGACAGAAATCGTAGACCGTCATGCCACACACGTACATGCCAACCTTACCGGGTACGAGGGGTTTGAATTCTTCTTTCTGTCGGGTCAGGGTGTTAAAAATCTTCAGTGTCATGTTTTTTCCGATAGCTAAATTTAGGGCTTTAGTTGCCGGTTAATTTTGGGCGTTTACGACGCCGAAAACACAAGGCGAAGGGCGCATCAAAAAACGGAGTTTACTAGAGTAAATGAGTATTTTTGAGGCGCACTTCAACGCTGTAGTTTCAAGGTAGTTAGCCCAAAAGGGCTTTGTCTTCGCGAAGACCGATAGTTAAATTGAAAATCGGTTTTTCTGCCGTGTGCTCAAAACGATCAGCAACATAGTAGCCTTCGCGCTCAAACTGAAAGTTTGCCTCAGCATCCACTTCTGCAAGTGCCGGTTCGATCAGTGCAGTAACAACGCTCAATGAATCTTTATTCACGTGATCCATGAAGTCGCCCTCGCCTTTGTCTGGCGTCGCGCTGGTGAAGAGTCGCTCGTACAGACGCAGTTCGGCTTCTTTGTGGTCTGTGGCCGACACCCAATGAACAACACCCTTCGGATTTACGCCGTCTTCCGGATTTTCACCGAGGGTATTTTCAATCAGCTTCGCCTTCACGAGCGTGACATTGCCATCGGCGTCTTTCTCGTAATCGGTTGCTTCTATTACATAAGAGAAACGCAGACGGATGCGTTTGCCCGGACAGAACTTCTTCTTGAACTTCTTGCTGTACTCTTCTTTGAAGTCGTCCTGATCAATAAAGATTTCACGCGTAAATGGCATCTCACGCTCGCCCAGATCCAGCTCTGGGTGGAATGGCGCTTTGAGCATTTCTTTGTGATCTTCAGGCAGATTTTCTATTACCACTTTCAATGGCTTGAGCACGGCCATGGCGCGAGGTGCATTCTGGTTCAGGTCGCTACGCAATGCGTGCTCCAGCATGGCCACATCAACCATGCCATCACTGCGGGTTACGCCAATCATGTCGCAGAAGGTGCGAATTGAGTTTGGGGTAAAACCACGGCGGCGCATACCGGAAATAGTCGGCATACGCGGGTCATCCCAGCCAGCGACCACGCCTTCATCAACCAGGAACTTGAGCTTACGTTTAGACGTTACTGTGTAGTCGAGGTTCAGGCGGCCAAACTCGTACTGCTTTGGCTGCGCAGGTACCGGCAGGTTTTCGATGAACCACTCGTACAATGGGCGGTGATCTTCGAATTCCAGCGTGCACACAGAGTGAGTGATGCCCTCAATCGCATCCGACTGCCCATGAGTAAAGTCATAGGTCGGATAGATGCACCACGTATCACCAGTCTGGTGATGGGTGATCTTACGAATGCGGTAGATGATCGGGTCGCGCATATTCATGTTCGGCGACGCCATGTCGATCTTAGCGCGCAGAACTTTCGCACCCGTATCGAACTCACCCCCTTTCATACGAGCAAACAGGTCGAGATTCTCTTCGACAGTACGTTCGCGATATGGGCTGTTCTTACCCGGCTCGGTCAGAGTGCCTCGATATTCGCGCGCTTCTTCGGCGTTCAGGTCACAGACATAGGCTTTATCGGCCTTGATCAGCTCAACCGCCCAGTCGTGCAACTGGTCAAAGTAATCAGACGCATAGTGGATATCGCCCTTCCACTGATAACCAAGCCAGGTGATGTCGTCTTTGATCGCATCAATGAATTCCTGGCTTTCTTTCTCTGGGTTGGTGTCATCGAAACGCAGGTTACATGCGCCATCAAACTGTTTGGCAACGCCGAAGTTGAGGCAGATAGATTTCGCATGGCCGACATGGAGATAACCATTTGGCTCTGGCGGGAATCGGGTCTGCACCGATTGTACGCGCCCGGCATCAAGGTCTTCCTGAATGATTTTGGCGATGAAATTATTACTGGTGTTCGATGTCGTATCAGTCATATTGGTCCGTATCTGTACAGAAACGATAGCCGCCCCATGTCGGGCCGTGGAAAAAGGCGGTATTATACGCGCCGAAAGCCCGTAAGGGATACCCGAACACACTATTTGAGCTGAGAGAAATCATGATCCTGCTGAAAACCAACTTTGGTGACATCAAAGTCGAACTGAACCACGAGAAAGCTCCTAAAACTGCCGCGAACTTCGAGCAGTACGTTAAAGATGGCTTCTACGACGGCGTTATCTTCCACCGCGTCATCGACGGTTTCATGATTCAGGGCGGCGGTATGGAGCCTGGCATGAAAGAGAAGGCGACTCGCGAGCCTATCGAAAACGAAGCTGACAACGGCCTCAAGAATGAAGTTGGCACCCTGGCGATGGCCCGCACTATGGACCCACACTCTGCCAGCGCGCAGTTCTTTATCAACGTTGCTGATAACGCCTTCCTTAACCACACCAGCAAAGACATGCAGGGTTGGGGCTACGCGGTATTCGGTAAAGTAACTGAAGGCATGGATGTGGTAAACCGCATCAAAGGCGTGCGCACTACGATGGCTATGGGCCACCAGGACGTACCTGCGGAAGACGTAATCATCGAGAAAGCTGAAGTCATCGCTGACTGATCCGGTTTCTATGACGCATTACTTTATTTCTGACCTGCATCTGCAGGGCAATCGCCCAGCCATGTCCGAAGGCTTCTTCGGACTGCTGGACCGGCTCAAAGGCGCAGAGACACTGTATATTCTCGGCGACTTCTTCGAAGTCTGGATCGGTGACGATTACACCGACGCTCTGGTTGAACGCATTCAAACCTCACTGAAAGCTCTCGCAGATCAAGGCGTAAAGATTTTCTTTATGCACGGTAATCGCGACTTTCTGATGGGCGATGTATTTGCCAACGCCTGCGGCGCGGAGATGCTCGCTGAGGGTACGGTTATTACCGTTGGCGATCAGCAAGCGCTGCTGATGCACGGTGATAGCCTGTGTACACGTGACGTTGCTTACATGAACATGCGACAGCTGTTCCGCAACCCTGAGTGGCAGGCAGATCTGTTGAGCAAGTCGATCGAAGAGAGACTGGCCATTGGTCAACAGGTCAGGTCAGAGAGCAAAGCTGGCCAGCAGATGAAAGCGGACGACATCATGGACGTCACCCCCGAAGAGGTCGACAAGGTGATGGATGATGCGAGTGTAAACCTGCTGATCCACGGTCACACTCACCGCCCTGCAACTCATGACTGGGAATGTAACGGCCAGGAGCGTCAGCGCATCGTACTCGGTGACTGGGGCGACGATCACGGCTGGCTTGTCCGCTGGGATGAGGGTTCAAGCCCTGTCTTAGAAAAGTTCGGGTTTTAACCCGGACTTTTATGAGTTCGCCTCCTCACTGGCTTCGCACACTAGGGCTCACCGCCTTTGCAATGCTTGCCTTTGCCGGTAATTCTGTCCTCTGCCGACTGGCACTCAAAGACGAAACTATCGACCCGGCCGGATACACCTTGGTGCGGCTTATTGCTGGCGCCGTTTTCCTTGCCCTGCTCTCGTTAATCCTGTTGAAGCCCAGTCGACCGAGCCAAATCCTGAATTACGGCAACTGGCCCGCCGCAATGGCTCTGTTTATTTACGCAGCGACCCTGTCATTCGGTTACATCAGCATTGATACCGGCGCTGGCGCACTTATTTTATTTGGTTTTGTGCAGCTTTCCATGATTCTGATTGGCGTTTTTCGTGGGCATCGACTTGTGCTCACAGAATGGGCCGGCACTCTTCTGGCCTTTGGCGGCTTAAGTTATATGCTGCTGCCAGGGTCAGAAGCACCTGAGCTTGCTGGCTTCGTTCTTATGGCCATATCGGGGGCAGCCTGGGGCGTATATACCCTGATCGGGCGAGGCTCAGCGACGCCTCTGGCAGACACCAGTGGAAACTTTTTACGCTCGTGCATACCTGCGCTGATTCTGCTTTTTTACTTTTTGGGAGACGTTTACCTAACGGAAAGAGGCCTCCTGCTCGCCATCTCATCGGGCGCACTAGCATCAGGCGCTGGATATGCAGTCTGGTATGCCGTCATCAGCCACCTTCGGGTATCTCAAGCGGCGGTCGTCCAGCTCTCAGTGCCGGTCATTGCCGCCGTTGGTGGATTGCTATTCGCGGCAGAGCCCATCACCAGTCGATTCGTCATTGCCTCTCTGTTGGTTCTCGGTGGTATTGCCATCGTCACGTTTACTAAGAAGCCTATCCGCCAATAAACTGAGTTTGAATGCCCCGTTTCCAGTAACCAGAGACTTTGATGTAGTTCCTCGACCAGTGCAAATCGTCCGCGATGTGGGCCGCACCTTGATATTCTGAATAAACTGAGCCGAAACCTCAGTCAGTAAAGAGTTGCGGCTCAGGTTCGAGGTGGACACCAAAGCGTGATTCGACTTCTGTCTGCACCAGGCTTTGCAAGCGGGCGACATCCTGTAGCTCAGCCTCCCCCGGAGCGGTCAGCACGAGCGCTTGTTTTTCATACATGGCAACGGGCCCGTACGCTTTGCCTTTAAAGCCACACTGCTCAATTAACCAGCCTGCCGCCAACTTAGCACTCTGGGGAGCACTATGAACCGGATAAACAGGCAGTGTTGGGTGCAGGTTTTTGAGGTCGTCGGCGGTCTCAGTACTGACAATCGGATTTTTAAAAAAGGAGCCAGCATTAGGAATCAGCCCAGGATCTGGCAGTTTTGCAGACCGGACGCCGACCACAAAATCGATCAAATCCTGAGCAGACAAGGCATTTGGTTCAAGTGAATTAAGCGGCGCATATTCAAGATTTGGCGAAAAGAACTTATTCAATCGGAACCTGACACTACAAATAACAAAATTATTTTTCAGGCGATTTTTAAAAACAGAATCCCGATAGGAAAAATCGCAATCTGCTTTTTCAATTGTCAGCATACGCTGTTCTGCAATACTGAACCCAGTCACAGAGACAAGAAGGTCTGACACCTCAACACCATAAGCACCGATGTTCTGCACGGGCGAGGCGCCGACCGAACCTGGAATCAGTGCAAGATTCTCAAGGCCATGGCCATACTGAATGCTTTCTACCACCCAGTCGTGCCAGCACTTCCCGGCCGCCACATCTATAACGACTGAGTTTTCATCTTCAGAAACGACCGATACCGTTTCATCTTTTGACTGAATAACGAGCCCCGGAACGAACTCAGGCATAAGGACATTGCTTCCCCCGCCGAGGACGCGGATCGCAAGGCTTTTCTGCTCTGCCCAGTGAACAAGCTCCGCAAGTTCATCACTTGAGGTAAATGTTGCGAAGTACTCCGCACACGAAGCCAGCCTGAGCGTATTTTTATCGTGGAGTGAATAGTGTTCAGAAATGACCGGCATCTGAGACATCAGGCATCCATCTTCTGCCGGATGTCGGCCAACAAGCCGTCACAGGCGTCTTCAACCAGATCAAGAACATGACGAAATCCTGCCTCACCACCGTAATAGGGATCAGGCACTTCATGTTCGTCAAAGCTGCGTCCAAATGCACGCAGAAACAGTTTGGGCTCAGTGCCCTGACTTCCATTACTGGCATAGAGCGCTTTCAGATCGTCGAGGTTTGATCGATCCATTGCCAGAACATAATCGAAAGTTTCAAAATCTTCTGCAGAAACCTGGCGTGCACGCTGGTCTGAAATATCAACGCCCCGCGCGAGTGCCGCCTGCTGAGAGCGCGGGTCTGGCGTTTTACCGATATGCCACCCTGCTGTTCCCGCAGAGTCGACAAAGACCTGATCATTCAGCCCCTCACTCTCCAGCAGCCCGAGCATGACGCCGTGCGCCGTTGGAGAGCGACAGATATTGCCGAGGCAAACAAACAGTACCCGGATCATTCCGCTGGTTTCACCGCTTTGGCTTTCTCAAGCTTTTCTTCTTCGCCCATCTTACGAGCTTCGCCTTCCAGCATTACCGGCACGCCATCCTGAATCGGATACGCTAAACCATCGAACGTACACAGAAGCTCCTGAGCTTCACGGTCGTACTTCAATTTGCCTTTACACTCAGGGCATACCAGCATGCTCAGTAATTTTTTATCCATGACGGATTGCTCCCAATCTTTTCAATAACTGCGAAATGTTTTCTTCGGCGGTTTCCGACGGTACGGCGCTCACCCGAAGGAATCCAGAATTTGGTAGTTCAAAGTGACGACATTTTACCCAGTCTTTCTCTGTCATGACGACGGGCAAATCATCATTAAACACAAGGTCTTCTCTTACAAACGCGTGATGATCCGAAAATGCATGCTCTACAACATCAGCGCCTAACTGCCGGAGCGTGGTAAAAAAGCGCGCTGGGTTTCCGATACCAGCAACAGCGTGAACACGCCTGCCCTTCAGGCTCTGAGGCGACAGCTCAACCGAACCAACGAAATAACCAGTCGGCTGCACCGTGAAGTCAACGCCATTTACCAGGTGCAGATCACACGTATCGATACGGGATATGGGCTCACGCAGAGGCCCAACCGGCAACTGCCAGCCATTACCAAATCCGCGCGTCGCATCACTGACAACAATTTCGGCGTCTCTGGCCATCGCATAATGCTGCAGGCCATCGTCTGACAGAATCAGATCTACTTTATCTTTTAACGCCTTTACCGCACGGGCTCGCTGAGGGTCAACAACCACCGGGAGCCCCAGCCCTGCGAGCAAAGCAGGCTCATCACCCGACTGCGCGACAGGTGTATCTGTATCAACCACCAGAGGGTATTGCTCTGCACGACCGCCGTACCCGCGAGACACGACACCGACGCGAATTCCCTGCTTTGCGGCGAGCTCGGCGAGCAAGGTGATCAACGGCGTTTTTCCGGTTCCGCCGATGGCAATATTGCCAACAACGAGTACCGGCGTGTCTGCCGGACTGGCAGGGAAAATCTGATATTTAACACGCCGAAGCGCACTTACCAGAACAAACAGACACCAGAGCGGCAGCAACCAAAGATTTCCCAGCGCACTGCCGTACCAGTTTTTCTCTATACGGGCCGCCAACCCCACGATCACTCTTCCTCTGCAAATTGCAGCTGATGAAGCTGAGCGTAGGCGCCCTGCTGATTAAGAAGCTCCTGATGCGGGCCAGATTCAACAACCTGTCCATCATCAATCACAACGATCGTGTCGACATTTTCAATGGTGCTCAGACGATGAGCGATAACCAATGTGGTACGGCCCTTCATAACTTCTCCCATCGCCGCCTGGATGTGTCGCTCAGACTCTGTATCCAGGGCCGAGGTGGCTTCATCCAGAATAAGAATTGGGGCATTTTTAAGAATGGCCCGTGCGATTGCCAAGCGCTGACGCTGACCGCCCGAGAGCATGACGCCATTCTCGCCCACCTGAGTGTCATACCCTTCAGGGAGTTTCTCAATAAATTCGTGCGCATGTGCGGCTTTCGCTGCTTCAATAACGGCTTCGTCGCTTGCATCGGCAAGACTGCCGTAAGCAATATTTTCGCGAATACTGCAATTAAACAGGGTCACACTCTGTGACACGATCGCGATCTGTTCTCTCAATGAGTTAAGCGTCAGCTCATTGATTGGGTGGCCATCAATGCTGATGCTGCCCGACGTTAACTCGTAAAAGCGCGGTAGCAGATTCACCAGGGTGGTTTTACCGCTGCCAGAGCGACCGACAAACGCGACCGAAGTACCGGCTTTGATATTCAGGTTGATACCTTTAATAGCATCCGTTTCTGCTTGAGCATAACGGAAACGAGCCTCTTTAAACTCGACCGCGCCGGTGCTTTTCCCTAATTCTTTTGTGCCGGTATCCTTCTCAGTTTCAGTATCCAGCACACTAAATACAGACTCAGCAGCGGTAACGCCTTTCTGAATAACTGAATTGACATCGGTTAGCGCACGAAGAGGTTTAGCGATCAGAGACGCAGCAGTAATAAACTGGAGAAATTCACCTGCGTCCATGGTGCCACTAGCCACACGCTGAAACATCAGATAAATCATAACACCCAGACCCGTAGCAATAACCTGCTGAGACAGAGGGACGTTGATCGCATTCGTTAACGCGAATTTCATCACCTGCTTACGGTTTTCATTGCTTGCCTTCAGAAACCGCTGTTCCTCAACCGAGGTGGCATCATAGGTGCGAACCTCACGGTAACCGCTGATCGATTCGTTGGTAACCTGAGTTACCTGGCCCATGGATTTCTGGATGCGACGACTGTAACGGCGGAAAAATTTACTTGCTAAAGAAACGAGACCACCAATCACTGGAATAACGACAAGAAAGATCGCCGTCAGAGTGTAGTCCAGCCAGATCAGATACCCCATCAGAAGAGTCACTGTGAGACCTTCCTGAACCACCGTCGTCAACGCTTTGGTGCTGGCGCCGTTGACCTGTTCGACATCAAAAATAACCCGTGATATTACGCGCCCACTGGATTCATTATCATAATATTGGCTGGGCAGACGCAGCATACGATTGAACAGCTGGGTACGCAGTGCATGCACAATTTCACGCCCAACCAAGGCCGTAAAATACTTACCAAGAAAGGTACCGATACCACGAAAGAGGTAAACAGCAAAGAGCGCAGATACCAGAAGGAAAATATTCTCCTGCGTTGGCTCATTCAGGGTTTCTTCAACAACACCCATTAAATGAGCAAGCGCTGGAGCAGAAGCCGCAAACATGGCAAAACCGATGATACTCAGCAAAAAGTACCACTTCTGCGGCCCGAGGTAGGTCAGCAGGCGCTTATAAATAGCGCCTGCAGTTGCTTCAGTAGACATAGTTTCAGTCACCACCGGCAGATTTGCGTGTGGTAATGCTGAGGTTGATCAACCCCAACTGACCTGCCGCATCCATGGCGCGCACAACAGATTCATGGGACGTTCTGGCATCCGCTGAAATAACCACGGGAGCGATTTCACGTCCGTCTAAGATTTTTTCAATGGCACGTTTAAGAGTTTCTACCTTGGTATTCACCAGAGGTTGGCCATCAATACTGTACTCTCCGCTCTCTGAAATCAGGATCTCAATCGCTTTCGGCGGTTGGCCTGTCTCTTCCGAGCTGGACTCCGGCAAGCTGATGCTGAGATGATTTTCTTTCGTGAATGTCGTCGACACCATAAAGAAAATCAGCAACAGGAATACGATATCAATCAGAGGCGTCAGATTAACTGTTACCTCTTCTTTCGACTGACGACGAAAATTCACCCAGCGTTCTCCGGAGCGTCTGCTACTTCACGCTCACCGTGAAGTACATCAACGAGTTTCAGCGCTTCCTGCTCCATGTAAACGACAATTTCGTCGACACGGCGTTGCAGTATGCGATGACAAATAAGCGCCGGAATCGCAACAACCAGACCTGCTGCCGTGGTGATCAGAGCTTCCGAAATACCACCTGCCAGCAAATTAGCCTGACCAGTACCCTGAGCCATAATTTCAGCAAAGACCTTAATCATACCGATCACTGTACCGAGCAGGCCCATCAGCGGTGCGACGGCTGCGACAGTACCAAGAGCATTAAGATAGCGCTCCATTTCATGGATCTCGTGCGAAGCCACCTCTTCAATGCTCTCTTTCATGATCTGGCGACCATGTCGGGAGTTGATCAAACCGGCTGCTAAGACGTTACCTAACGGACTGGAATCTTTCAGAGACCGGATTTTCGCCGAGTCTAACTGTTTATTTTTCATCCAACCCCAAACCTGCGACAGCAGATTAGGCGGCGCAATTTTACCCGGACGTAGCGTCCAGAAACGTTCTACGGTAATCGCGAGTGCCAATACAGAGGCGATGATAATTGGCACCATCATCCAACCACCACTCTGGATGATCTCAAGCATGTCCAGCGTCTCCTGCCAGTTTTTGTTTGCGCGCTACTCTAGCACATGGCCGTGAAGTGAAAAATCCCTTTCCGCGTCTGGCGGCGCGTGCCATCGCGGCATCCACTGGGCGCGCATGAGTTTTATCTGTCCTTCTGGTGTTAATTCGATCAACCCAGACGTTGCTGTATTCACGTAAGGCAGCCCTTCCCGAACTATGCGGCCTATTACATCAGGGTGAGGATGATTGAAGCGATTGCGATAACCCGCACTGAAAACCACTACCTGAGGATCGACTGCTTTCAGCCACATCGAGCTGGTACTGCTGTTGCTTCCGTGATGACCCGCGATCAGGATATCGGACTTTAGCCGCTCAGCGTCGCCCACAATTAAAGCCCGCTCAACCTTCGAATCAGCATCCCCAGGGATCAGGATGCTATACCCTGACCAGTGCAAACGGACCATGCAACTCTGGTTATTGTCGCCATCCCTCACGCCCTCAGGAACTGGGACAAATTCGATGCGAAGATTTGCGCCAGAGACAATATGCGCTTGGTTATCTATCGAGCTTAGAGAATGGCAGTTGATCTGCTGCTTTAAATCTTGAAGCTGCTGCCCAACATAGAATCGCCCAACTGAAACAGCTTCCAGAATATCCCGAGTGCCCCCGGAGTGGTCATTATCCGAGTGAGAAACAATAAGAACGTCCAGATGATCGATTCCTTTCTGACGCATCAAAGGAAGAACAGCGGCGCTCGCTACCGAAAAGGAATCAGAATACGCAGGGCCTGTATCGATCAGTACCGACGTTACACCATCGCTGGCGAGTATCGCCTGCCCCTGCCCGCTATCTACAACCCATACGCCAGAAGCCTGAGAACCGATGCCACCGGAGGTAAAGAACATCAGTCCGTATATTGCAGATACACAGGCAGGAAGCGCCCACGATCGACCCGCCCAGATCCACGCTAAGACAGCGACTGCAAGTACCCCCAGTGTTGAATTGCCATGCAAGTTCAACGACGGCAATTCAGGCAGACCGTCGAGCAAGCCCCAGAACAAGCTAACAGAGAAAGACAGAGCCGGGTCAGCCCATGACATCAATTGCGAGGCACTCAAGAGTGATAGCGGGAGGATTATCAGAGTCACGAGCGGTATGGCAAAGAAATTAGCGATCAGGTGGCCCAGCGTCACCTCCTGACCGAAATAGAGCATAACCGGCAACATAGCGAACAGAATCAGAAGCTGAGGAGTTAGCAGTGCAGAAACACGCGTCGAACGTCGTCCTTCAAAGAAGAACACCAACGCTGCAACCGCACAAAATGAATACCAGAATCCCGCCTGGGTCCAGCTGAGGGGGTTAATGATCATGATAACCAGCGCCGCCATAAGCAACAAAGACGCGCGTCGTACTCGCATTGGTAGCTTCCAGATGGCCAGGGCGACGGCAAACATAAACCACGCTCTGATTAAGGAAATCCCCGAGCCCGCCAGCAGCACGTACGCGGCTGTCACCACAAGTGCGCAGGCGACAGGCAAAGCACGAAGTCCTGCAATCGATCGCTTAACAAGGAGTAGCTCAGAGAACAGTATCAACAACCGAGCGACCAAGGCCCCAAGAAACAACGCCATCGCTCCGATCATGCTGACGTGCAGCCCACTGACGACCAGCAGATGAAGCGTGCCGCTGTCCCTCACCCTCCGCCATTGCTCACCTGAAAAAGCAGCCTTATCTCCGAACACCAGTCCCTTAACCCAGGCAGATGATTCCGGCGTCAAGCCAGCCAACGCAACCTGCTTTATCTTATCCGCCAGATCAGAACCGAGCAGGACGCCGGGCGCTACACTCTCTACCTGCTCGCCGCGAGTCAGGTAGCCAGTCGCATCGATCTTCTGGAACATCATACTGGCGACATAGTCGTAGCTGAGACCATTGGCATAGCTGCGTGGCGGCTTAAGTCGGGCAGTGCCCTTCAGACAGGCTCCTGTCATCAGCCAATCCGGCGCATCAAACCAACTTACCCGCACAGAGCGGAGGCCATGTATTGAGAGCGAATTGGCGTGTAGTTCGAGAAGAAACCTGGCCCGGGATCTTGAAGCTGAGAGGTTCTGTCGATCAACCTCGCCGACAATGCAGCCTGTGACAGAGACATCCTGACCGTATAAAACATCAGGCAAGCGGTGCCCAAGCTGGGCATCGGTAAATCCACTCCCCCATAGCAGTGACAAAGCGAGAGCGCCGGACGTAAGAATAACTTTCAGGCCAGAATTGCGAGCCCTGACAATGACAACCATTGCCAGAGAGCAACTCACAATGGCAACAGATATCAAGGCTGCCGATGACATTGGTATGAGTGTCCCTGCAAGCAAAGCCGCAAGGCATCCCAGAAGGGTCAGATTCATTGCCACTCCATGGCGTAATGTGCATAATTCAGCCGCGATCAATGAACGGCGACCAGCATGCCCAAAAAGCTTTTAAAACGATTTTTCCCGTCGCCGGAACAGGTCCAGCGAAAACGCTCCCTGCGTTTCCTGTCACCACTTTTCAGCAAGCCCAACCTCTGGCACGTTAACCGCCGAGCTGTGGCCCGCGCTTTCCTGATCGGTGTATTTACTGCGTTTCTACCACTGCCCTTTCAGATGGGGATCGCGGCATTTCTCGCTTTCTACATCAATGCGAATGTGCCGATCTCTATCGGCCTTGTCTGGATCAGCAATCCAGTCACTATTCCACCGATCTTTTACGCAACTTACTTGCTTGGCGCTCAGATTCTGAACGCAGATCCGCTGGACTTTAACATCGAATTATCAATCGACTGGGTTCTGAATAATCTGGCCGATTTCTGGGCGCCGCTCTTTGTCGGCTCACTGGTCGCAGGCATTTTTCTGAGCGTTATCGCCTACTTTGCGATCCATCTGGTATGGAGACGCCATGTCAGCAAGGCATGGGCAAAACGCAAGCGCCTGCGGCAGCAAAGAGCGCTTCAGTCAGACTGAAGGCGCCCTTCTATCAGGTGATACACCCGATTCATTCTGCGAGCCAGAGCCTGATCATGCGTCACCGTGATAAACGCGGTTTCGGCATCCGTACGTAGCTCTGCCATCAATTGCTCAACCTCTGACGCCGTTCCCTGATCCAGGTTTCCTGTTGGCTCGTCCATCAGGACGAGCTTCGGACGCGTCACGAGTGCCCGGGCAATGGCTGTCCGCTGTCGTTCACCACCAGACAACTCTGAAGGTTTGTGAACAACACGACTTCCAAGGCGCAGTCTCTCAAGGCTATCCGTTGCCCGGCGCTTAGCTTCAGTGCGCGACACACCACCAAGCAGTAGTGGCATCATCACATTCTCGAGCGCTGAAAACTCAGGCAACAGATGATGAAACTGATATACAAAACCTACATCCTGATTACGCAGTTTCGTCTTTTCGTGCTCGGTGAGCTGACTTAACTTACGCCCGCAGATCTGAACGTCCCCCGCATCCATATCATCCAGACCACCAAGAACGTTCAGAAGTGACGTCTTGCCTGAGCCCGACGCCCCCACGATAGCAACAGAATCACCGGCATCCACCGTCAGGTCGACATCCTCCCAGACCGTAACCGCCTGTGGACCACTGGTGTAGGTCTTTTTAAGGCCTTCAGCGACAAGGATTGGATTACTCATAACGCAGGGCCTCCGCAGGCTGGACGCGCGACGCCCGGTAAGATGGGTACAGGGTAGCGAGGAAGCTGATAGTCAGCGATGCAGACACAACGATCAGAACATCAGACAGCTTCAGCTGACTCGGCAAGTACGAAATAAAGTAAACATCCGCATTCAGAATCTGGAACTGAAATAGCCTTTCCAGAGCCGCAATCAGATCTGAGATGGTCAATGCACCAATAATCCCGAGCGTTGTACCAAGCAGAACCCCTACTACGCCAATCGACAGGCCCTGCACCATAAAGATGCCCATAATGGTACGAGGGGTGGCGCCCATGGTGCGCAGGATCGCGATGTCCGCCTGTTTGTCGGTCACCACCATGATCAGTGTGGAGATAATATTGAAGGCTGCAACCGCAACAATCATCAGCAATAGCAGTCCGATCATGGTCTTCTCCATACGAATCGCCTGGAAGAGGTTGCCGTGTGTACGGGTCCAGTCGGTACCACTGTAGCGGCCATCCAGCTGCCCGACGATTTCCCAGATACCTGCTGGTGCATCAAACAGATCATCAAAGCGTATGCGCAGAGACTGAACCTCTGCGTCAATGCGACCCAGTTTGCGGGCATCATCAATATTGATAACAGCAAGATTCGAGTCCAGCTCAGCTCCGACTGAAAATATCCCTGTGACAGTGACGCGCTTAATACGCGGGAGAACACCCGCTGGAGACAACGTCGCCTCGGGCAACATCATGGTGATTTTATCGCCCATGCCTACTTTCAGGTGCCTCGCGAGAAGCTCACCGATCACTACGCCGAACTCACCCGGCTGCAGCGACTCAAGCTCACCTTCTGTCATATGCTGAGGAAGGATAGATACACGCTCTTCGACGCCGGGCTCAATGCCGGTGATCATTACCCCCTGCACCCGACCGCCATAACCAAGCATCCCCTGGAGCCGGGTTAGAGGTGCTGCCGCGGCAACGCCCGGCAGGCCCTCAACACGCGTTGCCAGAACTTCCCAGTCCTCAATGCCTCCATATTTATAGAGCACTGCATGAGGCACCATACCGAGGATGCGTTCCCTCAACTCACGGTCGAAGCCATTCATCACGGAGAGAACGAGGATCAGAACCGCCACACCGAGCGTCATGCCGATCATCGATGACATTGATATAAAAGAAATAAAGTGATTTCTGCGTTTCGCGGCCAGATAACGCAGGCCAATCCAGAGGGGGATATTGGCTCTCATAGGGACTACAACCAGTGATAATAAAGCGTGCGCGCAAGTGTGCCCTAAGTTGTACCCGTGTTCCAGCTTACAGAGAGCTTACCGTTCAGATTCAATTGTTAACTGAAAGGCCTGAAATGCGGCACTGCTGACGCTAATGTACGCTTGTAACTCTGCGGCATTCCTCTAGGATTAGTAAAACATCAATGGGAGTCTCATCATGAAAGATATCAATAACTTCTCAGTCCTCGCCGGCGCCGTGCTGAGCCTCTCTATCGCTGCATCTCCTCTCACATTCGCCGAAATCACCGAAATTCCGGCTGAAGAGATGACCGAGTCCTACATCCGCGATACCACCGTGATTGTGCGCAAGAAGGCGCCTACTCAACAGAATGAGCGTCGCAGCATTATTCGTGTATCGCCACTTGAAGACGACTTTTCTGAGGGCGAATCCACGTCGCAGTCCACGATTGATATGCGTGAGCAGTATGAGGCGATACCTTATGACATGACGGCTCAGTCAGAATATGAGTTCGCGCGTATTTCTCAGACGATTCCTGATACGCCTATTTATGATCACGACAAGTTCGTTAATGAGACGAGACTTCGCGATGCACTGGGGCTCGACGAAGGCACTCCGATCGATTACGAAAACCTGAGTCTTTCAAACGCGGTGTACCCAGACGGTGCGGTCCCACCATCCGAGCTTGCTATCAACCCGTATTCATTCGAAATCGTTATTCCGAACGCCGGGAACCTGGCGCCAGAATCGCACTCTACTCCTAACGGAGATTTTGATATTGACGTGACGCCTGACGAGATCCGGTTTCAATTTAATTCGCCACGTTAAGAAATGTGACGAGAGCAACAATTTTTTTTCACCGACCCACTCGACTCGCGTTACATTTTTTAAAATAACCATATAAATCAATAAGTTATAAAGACTTCAATGTAACGTAAAGAAAACATACAAGTGTGGCATTCTGTCTATAAGTGCGATAGAGTGATCACACTATAAGAATAAAGAGTCGACACCATCATGCAGTTTGCCAACTACTCCCCAGCAGCGTTAAAGCAAGCACCAAACATCCAGATGATTGGTGACTATAAGGTTGAGTTTGTTGCCTACGAAAGTGAGGGCAACATGGATAAGGCGCCAGTCATGTTTCTTGGTGGTGCTTTCCAGAGCTTTTCTTCGTTCCGTAACGAAGTTGAGCAAATGCTTGAGCACTGCCCTGTTATCCTTGCAGACTTCCCTTCTCAGGGTGGCAACGACCAGCTTGCGCCTGAACTCGATATGGAAGACTTCGCAGACCTGATCGCGGGTTTCCTGACGTCACAGGGTGTAAGCAAGGTTCAACTGATGGGTGTGAGCTATGGCTCTGCAATGGCGACTCTTTTCGCATCTGCTTACCCGCAGATGATCGACCGTCTTCTTATTTCCGGTATCACCTGCTTCCGTCGCGAAAGCCTGATCACACTGCTCGAAGATTCTCTCAAGCTACTCGACAACGGCGACATGGATGCCTTTGCAACCACAGCCGTCTGCAACCTGATCAATCACAACCGTATGGAAGACACTCAGATCGGCGCAACCTATCGTCGCCTTCTGTTCCGTCAGATTGCTCGTCTGAATGATAATGAGCGTCAGCGTTACGCTCAGAACACACGCCGACTGCTGCGTTTCCAGGGCTTTAAGTCGTTCCCGACCTGCGAAACCCTGATTGCGACTGGCGAGTTCGATAATTTCACCCTGCCGCAGGAAAACGCTGCGGTAGCACGTCAGTGCGTTAACGGTAAGTTTGCCGTTATCCGCAATGCCGATCACCTGGCACAGTTCGAACAGAAATCTGCTTCAATGGAAGTCGTATGTCGCTTCATGAGCGGCCAGTCACTCGAAGGTATCCAGGGCGTCGACCTGTATGACCCACAAGCGTACGACTTCGCCAACCAGCGCCTGCAAGCTCGCCTGCGCCCAATGGAGCAGCCGTATAGCCTTCACGACAAGGCCACTGGCAAAGAACACACCGTACGCATCAGCAACATTAACTTCAGCGGTTGCGAAATTGAGCAGATCAACATGGATATGACGCTGAACGAGTCGTCTGATCAGCTCTGGCTGGAAATTCCAGAAACGGGTCACACTTACCATGTTCGTGTTCTGGATAAAGACAAAAAATCATTGCGTTGCCTGCTGATGCAGCGCGAAATGAAAGGTGCAGAAGCCCTTTTGAACTACCTCCAGGACCACCTGCTTATGGTCCGTGAAGATCAACCAACAGTTGAGGAAGTAGCAGGCCAGCTGGCCTGAGACTGAGTGCACGGCAGGACTGCCAGATACACAGCCCGCTTCGGCGGGTTTTTTATTGCCTGAAATCCGAACTGCAGGAACTGAAGCGTGAGTCACACTCGCCGGAACGGAGGCAGAGAATCAAGTAATAACTGCCCGTATCGGGAAGACACCAATCTCTTATCGAGAATACTGACTTTGCCGTGATCGGATTCCTTACGGATCAGTCGGCCGCATGCCTGGATAAGCCGTATAGACGCCGCTGGTAGCGTTAACTCCATAAAAGGATTGCGCCCCCGGCTCTCCATCCACTCCGATATGGCAGACTGGATAGGATCATCTGGTACCGCAAACGGAATCTTAACGATCACAACATGAGTTACGTACTCACCGGGTAAGTCGATCCCCTCGGCAAAGGATGCCAGTCCGAAGATCACATTTCCTTTCCCGTTATCAATGCGTTCCTTGTGACGACGTACGATTTCACTTTTGGGCAGGTAACCCTGACACAGGAGGTGTTCGTACCAGTCGCGAATAAAATAGTCTCTCGTCGCTTCTAGCTGTGCACGCGAACTAAAGAGCACAAGAGTGGCCTCATCTGGGTTCACGGCCTCTTTCAACCAATTCTGAACGTCACTTTCAAACGCTTCGCTCTTCGGGTCTGAAGCCAGCTGGACAACTTCGAGCTGGCCGAGTTCTGGATAATTAAACGGACTCGCGACCCGCTCGTAGACCGCCCAGTCTGGCAGGCCGGCTTCCCATTTCAGCGAGTTGAAACTGTTCAACGCTGTGAGCGTTGCCGAGGTGACAACGGCACCGTAACAGCGGTTCCATAGGTTCCTGCGCAACTGCGCTGCCACTGAAATTGGCGACGCCGACAGTGAAATATCCCAATCATCACCGTACGGACGCTTACTAAGCCACCGGGCCACAGGCAATTCGCCTTCTGCCTCTTCCGCCGCTATCCACGACAGCGCCTCTGACAGCTCTTCTGCGCGAGCTAGCATAATACCGACTGGCGCCTGCCAGGCCTCGGCAACCTCACGCTGAAAGTCTCCAGTCTCATTCGGATCGAGAGACTTCTGCAGCATATCCGACATTTTGTCGAGGCAATGAACTACGGGCTGCAAGGGGGCCTTCATTGTCTGTAAAAGCTCGCGTAGCGATTCGGGTAACACACCAAATTCAAACCGCTGACGATCTCTGTCCTGCATCAAGTCCATCACGAGTGGCCAGACAAGGCTCGCGCTCTGGGACAACGCCTGAAGATTCGCCGGCATCTCTTGCAGCGAATGCATTAACCCTACGGGCATTCCGGCATCAGCAATAAATTGTTCGATGACTTTTTCCAGCTGTTTCAGCCATTGGCGTGTTGAGCGCACGCCAAATTCCAGCCGGAAGTGGTTCAGTGCTTTATCGGCGAGGTGATGCCCTTCATCAAACACATAAATGGTTTTCTCAGGCGCCGGCAAAATAGCACCACCACCAAGCGAAAGATCCGCAAGCACCAAGTCGTGGTTAGCGACGATGACATCTGCGTCTTCCATGGCGCTTCGCGCCTTGTAAAAAGCGCAGTTCTGAAAATGCGGGCAACGACGGTTCGAGCATTCCCGGTGAGTCGCCGTCAGGTGGGACCATTGTTTATGCTCAATTTCATCATCCCAGCGATCCCGATCTCCATCCCAATCACCGCTGCCGTATTTCATCAGCATCTTTTCGTAGAGCTCGCGGTCCTGCTCTTCGGGTGTCTGTTCGAACAGATCGACCGTAGACAGAATGCCGGAGAGTTGCTGCAAGGCTTTATCCAGCTTCGCCAGGCACAGGTAACGACCTCGCCCTTTTGCCAATGCAAAATTAAACGGTAGAGAGAGGTGTTTTTTCAGTGCAGGCAAATCCTTATCAAGGATCTGCTCCTGAAGGGCAACGGTTGCCGTCGAGACCAGTAGTTTACGTTCTCGTTCTATAGCTACTGGCAGAGAAGCGATAAGGTAAGCCAGAGTCTTACCAGTGCCGGTCCCCGCCTCTACGACTGCAATTCCGGCGTCGTTGTCACGCTCGTCTTTTTCGCCTTCATGAATCGAGCCCAGGGCTTTCGCGATTTCTGCAATCATGACGCGCTGGCCATAGCGTGGACGTAATTCCAGTGCTTTGATCGCTTCGCGGTAGAGCGACTGAATGCGCTCTTTAGTTTCTTTTTGCAGCATCAGCGAATAGCCTTCCATCCGCGCGTACGACCAATCACTACAGGCCACCCGGAAACGTCGAGCAGAATGCCGTCGCGCGTAATCTCCTGCAGAACTACACCGTCCACCAATTGCTCACCTTCTCGCCAGAGACGGTCGTTCATGGTCACTGTTCGCTTAGCTGGCACGGAACTGAACGTATGCCCCGTAATATTCAGATCCGGAATTCGCTCCAATGCTTCGAACGGTGCTCGCGCTTCTTTAAGAGGCGCTTTTGGCTCAACGTCGCTTTGTTCCGCCTCAATATCCTCAATTGCACTTTCTGCTACCACGATTTGAGTTGCAGAAAGCTCTGCCGTCGTCATAACCGCTGCAGGTTCTGAGTCCGTTTCAGAAAGCGAAGTCTCTTCGGCAGCCGATGGTGTAGCGCCCTGCTTGTCAGCGGGCGAAAAATAAAAGGCTGTAGCGATAGCACCTAAGATAAGCACAACGGCCAGAGCGGCAGAAATTCCCATGCGAGCAGAAGTATTACTGTCCGTATTACGTTGCTGCTCGTGCTCTGAAGCCACTTTTCCAGTCTCAGCAGATTCTGAGATCAGGCCCTTTTTAGGCGGCATTTGGGCCGGGTTGCGCTCATCCCGCTCTTGTTCGGATTTCTTCAATGCATCGAGGATGTATGACATGCTATTGCCTCGCCTGCAGATACATCAGGGTTTTCGGCCCAATAATCCGATCTGCTTTTAAACCTTCAGCGATCTGAAATTCAGCAACTGCTCGTTCTAGCAATGGGTCGTAAAATTCCGGGTTGACCTCAACCTGAACACCACCCGGCCCGATACTGGTCCACTCCTTATCCCAGCCAGCGCCGAGACGCGAGCGCACCCAACGAATCACTGGAGCTGTTTCCCCTGGCTTTACAGCACTGGTGTAGTCGGCAGGCGCCTGCCATAAAATCACAGCCTCACCAGCATACCCACGCTCGTATTCTTCAAGGTCATACCATTCTGCTTCTGCACCCCCGCTCCCCACTCTGACGACCGTGATCTGATTCAGCTCGCGCAATTCAGAGATATCCCAGTCGACCGGAATACACCGCCAACCTGAAGAGTCACAATTCGCGGCGCCCTCAGTGCGGGAGGCCTCAAGTACGGCATACGGATCACTGCGGTCTAATGAGACCGTCTTAAGTGCAGGAATATTCTGGTACGCAATCACACCCGCAAAGACAAACACAGCAGCCGCGCAGAAAGCGAGTGCACTTTTTAATATGTATTTGCCTGAGGTCTCTGCAATGCCAGCCGCCCCTTTTCCTACATGAACTTGAGGAACTGCATCATAATCTGCCCCAAGCACTTCAATAATCGCCTGACTTGCGATATCCGAACTGACCAGGTGACTGCCCGTGGCATAAGCACCCAATAGCGCTCTATCGCAAATACTGTTAATCAGGCGTGGAGTTCCCTCACTGGCCCGCCAGATAGTCTCGATCGCGGCAGGATCAAATAACATCTGATTCCCGCCAGCGCAGACCAGGCGGTGCTCAACGTATTCGGAGGTTTCGGTCAGACTCAGCAAATCGAGGTGATAACGAGCAGTAATGCGCTGATTCAGCTGGCGTAGATCATGACGCTTAAGCAGATCGCGAAGCTCTGGCTGCCCTACCAGAACGAGTGTCAGTAGCTTTTCCCGGTCTGTTTCCAGATTAGTCAGCAGGCGAACCTGCTCCAATAGCGCGACAGGCATGGACTGGGCTTCGTCGATCACGCAAATAATACGCTGATGTTTCCCGTAGAAGCTCACCAGTGCTTCATTGATCGATGCGTAAACTTCCTTGAGCGTTGCGCTTCTTTCATAGGCGATGCCAAGGTCATCGCAGATGCTTTGCATTAACTCTATAGGCGAGAGCTGCGGATTGAATATATATGCAACATGATCACCTTCTGGGATAGACGCCATAAGCGCCCGGCACAGTGTCGTTTTACCCGTACCCACTTCGCCAGTAAGGCAGATAAGCCCGCCCTGATCCGTCAGGGCATAGCTCAGATGTGCCAACGCTTCCTGATGCCCAGGTGAAGGGTACAGAAAATCCGGATCCGGAGAGATGGTAAATGGCAGTTTGTCTAAGCCGAAGTACTCAAGGTACATGCTGCATCCTGTCTGATTGATGCCGGCATGATACCGGAATTGCACGTCTGACGCAGTGGTGACTTAGCCTGAAATCGCCGGCATCAGCTTACCAGCGATACTGATACGACAACCCTATACGGGCATCGCGGACTTGTTTGATATTAAGATCATCTACGATGTAGCTGGCTGAGAGCCCCCGCCAGTATATAGCAGCACCGAGCTGACGCTTCGACGTTCCAACAATACCCACCTCACCATTACCAAAAGGATATCGTTTTTCGACAGATAGGTTCCGGTAAACGTCATGCCAGTAGTACTGAACGTATACATCGAGCGGCTTATAAACCCCGTTCGCGATTACGGTAGACTTAATCGATGTTTCCAGTGTCTGCGGGTTATCGTCGCCACTGGCAGCTCCTCCACTCGAACAGACTGGATTAGTAACTTCACCGACTTCTGCGCATATAGAACGATGTCCTGAGTTACCCATATCGAGAAGATTCCAGAGATCTTTCACTTGCAGAGCAAGTTCCAGCTCATCCGTGGGGGCCCAGGTTCCTGAAAGAGATGCACTGTAACCAAACCACTCCTGAGATGCAGTGCCTTGCGGGTCTTCATATTCAGGAAGCGTATCGAAAGAAGGAAAGCGATACTCGTCAAAATAGTACGACAGGCTTGCCGAGAAATTAGAGCCCTCGTCAGCAAAGCTTCTCCCAACAAACGAACCAAACTGATAATGAATCAGCTTGTACACCATAAAAGCGGGTGACACCGTCCAGTTCTTACCCTCAAAGTGATAGGAACCACCAATACCGCGAGCCTGAAATACCTTGGCCACCAGATTAAGGTCTCTATCCTGCTGGGTTTCTATTCCAAACTCGGCGTCCAGGTAGACCGCTGTTGTGTCAGGAGAAAACTTAAGAGAATAGAACCAGCGACGCTCCGCATTCAACGTGAAGTTCCGGTAAGACGCCGATGCTGCGAGACTCATATCCGCATACGCGTACTCGCCGGTATCAGCGTCCTGCTCCCAGCCTTCGATCATCTGATCAATCGGAACGGGCTCAGAGCTTGCCTCAGCGGACAACGCGAAGCGGACCTCGCCTAAGTGCTCCTCAGACTGCCCTGCTGTCGCATCAGCAATATTCGCTATTGCGATAGCAGAAGACAGCAGTATGACCTTCTTAATCACCAATAATCATCCAGGTGCCATCAACGAAACGGGCGACAAATACGTTCTCGCGCTCTTCGCGAATTGTGCCTACGAGTGCACCACGTACCGTCAGATAGGCGACTGCTTCGCAGCCATCATTTGAATCTGCATCTGTTGGCGCTGCTGCTGACAATTTATCGCGGTCGTTAAAGCCGCAGGCCGTTTCATCGTTGCCTTGCGTGTATTCCGTACGAGTAGCTATTTGAGCAAGAACCGATTGATCAGTACCACCCATAGATACGTTTGAGCGGGAAATCAACCAGTAACCACGTTCGACTTCGATGGTTTTCAGTCCGCCTTCCCCATCACTGATCTGCTCTTCCGAGACGGCCAATTCGAGATAAAAGCCCTGTGCATCTCCGCCAGCAACAACACCTAACTGGTTGCTGATATTTTCATAAGTTTCCTCGGAGCCGAAGCCGTACGAGGCACTCAATGCGAACTCGTCCTCAACCTGTCGTTCAAGCGCTAGCTCGAAGATAACAGGAATCAGCGCTTCGTCTTCTGGGTCTTTGAGGTAACTTTCTGCAACGGCAGTAAGACGATCTATCCCCAGCTCTATATCATCATAGAAGGTACCGCTGAACGGCCCATACTCTACGCCTTCTGTCAGACCCTGATACTCAGTACCAGATACAATTGCAGACGTAGACAAATCGATTTCATATATCCCGTTGCCAGGCACGCTGTATCTGGATAAAACATTATTTTCGAAATTTCTCTCGAGAAGCTCATCAAGGGTTACTTCTCCGGCCAGCTCAATAACTGTATCGCAACTCTGCTCAACTCTTTCATCATCCCCGTCCATATCGACATCCACCCAGGATACGTTACAGGATTCGGAACGGGTCGTATTGGTACTAGAGTCGTAGGGGTACAACTTGATCCGACTAATGAAGTCCCTCCCACGAAGCTCTTCATCAAAATATTCTATAACCCGACCATCCGATAAGACGGTCTGGTCGCGATACAGGCTTTCAACGAGATCTGTAATTTCCGTCGGAGCATCTGGACGCCCAAGGAAAAACTCATGGGTAGCAGGCCATTTACTGGTTGGGTAATACGATGAAGAATTCGTCGTTCTGAGCTGAACGTTCAGATCAGTCCTGTTTTCTGCATCCGGTTCCAGCGTGGACCTTGCACGGACGACAAATGTAACTGGGTTATACCTGGTCTGGGAGGCATCATCGAGCGGGTCTTTGACCCCTACCAGGTTGGCCTCAATGAGCGCGTTGAATTCATGTTCACCATTATCGCCCGCCTGGGCGCCATCGATATTGCCTTCAAACCTGACCAACGGCCAGACAATCGCAATCTGCGTTGGCGCAACGTGTGAAGGATCTGAGTCATCCAGAAATGATCCAGCAGGAGGCGACGCGTAGCTATCCTCATAAAACACCCGAACATAAGGACGAGTAGTGATGCTTCCGTCAGAGATGGCCTCCGTGTACCAGTAAAGCTTTTTACCATTACCTAGTGCCAAAGCATTCTTAATTTCGGCTGGAATAGCATCAACCCCCTCATCAGGGTTATCAGCCGACTCTATTTCGAAATCAAACACATTATAGAGCCCGGCATCCGCATCCGTGGTTTCAATCGGGCGCATAACAAGCCGAAGTGAACCGTCAATAAGTACACGGTCACTAGGAAGCCCTGCCGAATCGCTCTCATCAGTTTCGATGGCGAACCCCACTGGCGGGGTGCAATCACCCTCTCCGAACTCACAACGAGCAAGGATCTCAGCACCTTCCAATATTTCATTGAGAACACCAGTAGGCCCAAATGCCAGGTCTGCCACTGTGTTCAGCGCTGTTTCATGCGCCAGATAATATGAATCAACGCGACGTCCATGAACAGGATCGATGAAGCTGGGCTGATTTTCATCATAGCCCCAGAAATTCTTCACTGCCGCAGTAAGGTCCGTCAGAAAATATTTGCTGTTTTCTATTGCAGTACGCCAACCCGCTAACCTGGCTGGCACATCGACATCTACCGATGTTTCAACGTCCTCTCTCATAGAGGCTGCGACGCCGTCGAGCCGTTCGAGAGCTGTGACTGCACCAGCAGGGACTCTGGCACCAAGCCCGTTAAAGTAATTGATGTTATCCCGGAGTATTGTGCTGGCCGCAGAGAAAATCTTGAACTTAGTTACAACATCCGAGGCGTTACTTTTTTTCTCCAACAACTGCCCGCGCCGATCAATTACATCACCGGTAATTTCACCCAGTTTCGTTACGAAGTCGGTGTTAGCCGAATCAGCGAGATACGGCAAAGCAGCAATTAACGCACCGTAATAGACCCCTTCGACCAGAGCGTCACCTGAAACTGTCTCAACTTGCGTAATCTGACTGGGGGCAACTACAGGCGACGAAATAATATCCGTCAGACCGAAGAGCTCAGAGACATGAAGATTGGCCAACTCCATCGTGTATTGGTTATACACACCTGTTTTCGCTTTCTCGATGTCATCCAACACAGCCTGATTGATGTCCGCCCGGTCGTCTGCAGAAAGGCCGTTCGTGACTGCGTCGATATAAACCGTTCTGGCCATACTGCTTGCAATATCAGTAATCCAGTTGACATTGACCGTCATGCCGTCGAGCAATTCACCGACGCCAGCCCGGACATCCAGATCATCTGGAAGCGGAACATATTTCCCGTAAGCGAGCGAGTCGCACCCCTGTACTCGCTCACAGCGATAGAACACATCCCCGTTGTCCGTATTCGCGATAAAGATAAACGATCCTGATACGTCTTCGGCCTCTGCCGTCAGCTCGTAAGTACCCGTTTGAGAAGACTGCGAAGCTGCACCATCGTATACAAGATTACCGCTATCGTTTTCTATGAGCGTCGGGCCACCCTCATAGTTGATCGGTGTTGCACTGATTCGGCTACCCCAGGTCGCCGTCCCTATTCGACCGCTAATACCATAAGTCTCCTCTTCACCGCTGACGGTGCGGGTAGAACTGGAGTTCCCTGAACAGGCCTGAAGGAGCACGCCGATAAGGATTACTGAGGTAAGCTTATGAACCATCTTCTTATTACTCTTATTCTGTTCTATGTCATTCTACGTTTGGAGTAGGCACAGGATAGCTCTCAGACAGGTGTTTTACTGCCCCTTTACACAAAAAAACCCGGCATTTGCCGGGTTTTTTACAGTGCTTGACGCTACTTACTGAGCTTTGAACTTCAGACGGTATGCGTGCAGCAGCGGCTCGGTATAACCACTTGGCTGCTCTTTACCTTTGAAGATCAGGTCAGACGCCGCTTTAAACGCGATAGTGTCGAAGCCTGGCGCCATATTGATATAAGAAGCGTCACCCGCATTCTGACCATCAACAACCGCAGCCATGCGCTTCAGGCTGTCTTCAACCTGTTCGCGGGTACAGATACCGTGTTCCAGCCAGTTAGCAACGTGCTGAGAAGAGATACGCAGCGTTGCGCGGTCTTCCATCAGGCCAACGTTGTTGATGTCTGGCACTTTAGAACAACCAACACCTGCATCAACCCAGCGAACAACGTAACCCAGGATACCCTGACAGTTGTTGTCGATTTCCTTCTGAATCTGTTCTTCAGTCAGAGCTGAAGCTTCTTCAGCGGTCATCAGAGGGATGCTCAGGATGTCGTCAACAGACGCGTGCTCACGGCTCTTCAGTTCGTTCTGAACAGCGAATACGTCTACCTGGTGATAGTGCATCGCGTGCAGAGTAGCGGCAGTCGGAGATGGAACCCATGCGGTGTTCGCGCCAGACTTAGGATGGCCGATCTTCTGCTCCATCATCATGCCCATCTCATCAGGGATAGGCCACATGCCTTTACCGATCTGTGAACGGCCCTGCAGACCTGTTTCCAGACCAGTATCAACGTTCCAGTTTTCGTAGGCGTTGATCCAGGTCTGCTGCTTCATGACAGTCTTAGGTACAAACGGACCTGCCAGCATAGACGTGTGGATTTCGTCACCAGTACGGTCCAGGAAGCCAGTGTTGATGAATACAACACGGTCTTTCGCAGAACGGATACATTCTTTCAGGTTAACCGTGGTGCGACGCTCTTCGTCCATGATCCCCATCTTCATAGTGAAGCGTGGCAGACCCAGTGCGTCTTCGATGCGACCGAACAGTTCGTTGGCGAATGCCACTTCTTCTGGGCCGTGCATCTTAGGCTTAACGATGTTGACAGAACCGGTAGTCGAGTTCTGGAACGGGGAGTTACCCTTCAGATCGTGCATAGCGATCAGGGTAGTCATCATGCCGTCCATGATGCCTTCTGGGATCTCGCTGCCATCGGCCAGCAGGATCGCAGGGTTAGTCATCAGGTGACCCACGTTACGAACGAACAGCATTGAGCGACCTTTCAGCTTAACGGTTTCACCGTTCAGGCCAGTGTACTCACGGTCTGGGTTCATAGTACGGGTGAAAGTCTTGCCGCCCTTGGTTACGTCTTCCGCCAGGTCACCCTTCATCAGGCCGAGCCAGTTACCGTAGGTCACGACTTTGTCTTCTGCATCAACAGCAGCAACAGAGTCTTCACAGTCCATAATGGTGGTCAGTGCCGCTTCCATCAGAACGTCTTTTACGCCAGCAGCGTCGGTTGAACCGATTGGGCTGGTTGCGTCGATCTGAATTTCGAAGTGCAGGCCGTTGTTAACCAGCAGAATCGCTTCTGGTGCAGCCATTTCGCCTTTAAAGCCAACCAGCTGAGAAGCATCTTTCAGGCTGGTAGTGCTGCCGTCTTTCAGCGTAACGACCAGTTTACCTGCGTCGATAGCGTACTTAGTGCTGTCAGCGTGATCGCCAGCCGCCAGTGGGGCTGATTCGTTCAGGAAGTTACGCGCATAAGCGATAACTTTGTCACCACGTACTTTGTTGTAGCCCTGACCTTTCTCAGCACCGTCTTCTTCAGAAATGACGTTAGTGCCGTAAAGAGCATCGTACAGTGAGCCCCAACGAGCGTTCGCAGCGTTCAGAGCGAAACGAGCATTCATAACCGGTACTACCAGCTGAGGACCAGCCATCTGGCCGATCTCTGGCTCGACGTTTGCGGTAGTTGCTTCGAAGTCTTCGCCTTCTGGCAGCAGGTAACCGATTTCCTGCAGGAACGCTTTGTATTCTGCAGCGTTGTGAGCCTGACCTTTACGCTCAGTGTGGTAAGCATCGATTTTGGCCTGCAGATCATCACGCTTAGCCAGCAGCGCCTTGTTCTTTGGAGCCAGTTCATTGGCAATAGCATCAAAGCTCGCCCAGAACGCATCCTGTTCAATACCAGTGCCTGGCATTGCTTTGTCATTGATGAAATCGTACAGCTCCTGGGCGATCTGGAGTCCACCCTTCTGAACGTATTCTGTCATTGTTTAGCCTCAACTCTTTTGGGGACACAGCCAAATGTACGGCTGCATCTTAGACCGGTGAAATTTCAGGGCCGGGAGTATAACGCAACTGTTTTCGTATCGCGACCACGTATCGCAGCCCCCCTCTCCGACTCCGTGCCAGATATTCCCGGGCAGCCCCTCAAAAACCTCCATACCATTGCCTGCCAAAAGCAATACAAAACCTATACATACAATATACAAGGTGTTTATAATGACCCAGGAGCTTGGCCGCACCCGAAGTAACTGACATTGACTCTGCCGTTAGCAGTCTGACTTACAACCAGATCTGACGCGGCGCACAGGAGAACCGATATGGCTTCGAAGAAAGGTGCAGATAGACGTAAAGCAAGTCCCGAAGAGCTTCGTCAGCAACTGGAAGCTGACGTACAGGCTTACCTCACGAGCGGCGGAAAGATTCACCGCATTAAAGAAGGAATTAGTGGGGAGACCGGCTGGAAGCGCCCGCGCAACGGATACAATCCCAATACACGGGTGAATATACAGCTTCCTATCTCCTACGGAACACTCTGATTCAACACGGGAACCCCAATAGCACCGGCGCTGCCGGTGCTTGCAGAATCAGTTCAGTGACTCCCAGGTGCCATCGATATAACGGATGATCCAGACACCGCTTTCATAGACAATTTTTCCGTAAACCTTATCGCGATAATTCAGCACGTAGACGGCTTCCTGAGGATCGCGACTGAACGAAGGCTCGGCCGTGTTTGACACAACACAGCGACGGTACTCGCCATCATCACCGACGATATAACGATAAACCGGTGCACCATCGACCAAATCAAGGTTGCTGCCCAGGATAATTTCGCTGTCCACCGTGTCGGTTGAGCCATCAGCGAGAGAGAGTTCAACACCGTCTTTAAATACAGACAGGCTCGTGGCTTCAACCGTACCGCTCTCAGTACTGAAATCGAAAATCAGACGATCAAGGTCAGCGCCCACGCCCTGATAGAGACCCGTAGTATTGACGCTCGTATAGTCATGTGACACTGAAAGCGACACATCAACCTGTTCACTGTATGGGGCTGTCACCTGAATATCGACAAGCGTTTTCGGTTCAGTCGCCGTTGAGTAGTCGAGCACGACTTCACTGGTAAAACGTGCATTCGACAGGCCCAATTGCGCGCTTCTGTACAAGGTGCCGTCCAATGAAGATAGAGATGTCGGCAACGGAGAAAGTGTCAGGCACCCTTGATCATCGGCAGCTTCAACTGGGAATTCAACGAAGTACACACCCTGCCCCGGTACTTCCGGGCGGGAGAAAACGCCAATCTGCCACAACTCATTCACCGCATTCTGCAGATCCTGTTCAGCATTTAACCGCTGCTTCGGCTGGCAACGCTCAATCACTGGCGACTCAGCAGTACCGCTCAGTAAACACGCTTCATAATCATGCGTAGCAATTAGTTCTTCGGTATCACCATCACCATCGATATCACTGACGTCTTCGCGCTGTACCGTTGGGTAGAATCGATAACGGTAATCGTCCCCACCTTCAACGAAATAGTCCAGATATTGAGTCTCGCGCCCGTTTACGGTTTGCGTACCAGTACGGTACTGAACCAGCCCACTAGCAACTGTCCCTTCAGGGTAAAGGGGTGCCCGCTCAAAGAATGCATTGAACGAAGCAAACTCAGACTCTGGGTAATAATCTGCTGCCTGATTGGCACTGGCCGTGAGAAATACCGTCGTAATGTTTGAATCCGTGCCGTTATCGTCTTCATAAACATCAGAGATGCGACTATTCAGAACCACTTCTGAGATATTAAAACGACGCCCGGAGACACCGTCAGGGTCATCGACGCCCTGGTACAGGATACTGAATGCACCGGTAAGCTCAGTTTCGTTAGCGCTACCAACATCGCCTGCATCGTAAAGGGTGAAATCGGTCCAACGAATCTGGTAGGCCAATGCCGGGGCAGACACCTCATCCTGAAGAACCGTCACGGTATTTTCATAGAAAATACGCAAACCGCTTGGGCTGCTGATTTCGTCATCACTGTAGGTATGATCCAGCTCGAGACGCAGACCATTGGCAACTAAAGTCCCAGTCATCAGAATATCTATTGCGCGGGAACTGGTCGGAGCATCATCTTCATCAAGCAAATTAATGTCCGCAACGGCCTGTGATACTTCAAAATCACCGCCGTTAAGCGTCAATACAGGCGCAGAGTAGGTATGACTCTGATACCACTCCCACTCCGGGCTGACTGATGGGCAGCCACTGTTGAGATAGCAATCCCGGTAGAAACCAGCGATTTCCGACACTGCGGTTGTGATTTCATCGAGATTTTCAGCATTGTCTTCACCAACACTCCTCAACAGATCGGCGTAGCTATCCAGTTGCTCCCGGTAACCGTCTTCGAAAAAGCTGTTGCCGTAGTCGCGAAGTTCCTGCACAAAGGCTTTCGTGCGCTGAAGGCCTAACTGATAATCCTCCAGCTCGTCACCGAGCAGCGAGCTCAAAGAAGCCGGTGCAACCGACGTCAGGTCCCCATCTACAAACGCATCGCGCTCCGTCTGTAGTTGAGCAACAACACTGGCAACATAACCAGACACGGTTGAATTCGTGACATTTAAATCATTCAGGTTACTGATGGCTGCGTCATAAAGATCGTAAAGAGCGAGAGTCTGCGCTCCACCGCGCTGCATCAACTGGCCGTCATTTGCCACCAGGTCAGCAGCAACCGCTGAAGCGAAAGATGGCAGATCTGTCGTTGATGTATAGGACAATTCATAGGACTGCCACGCGGCTAAAAGAGCACCATAGCGAATTGAATATTGTGCTTCTGCCTGGTTAGCGCCCCGCCACTCCTCTATTTGAGTCAGGTCTGCGGGTTCCCGACTCTGGATAGAATCGATACCAAACAAGCGTGAAACCTGTGATTCGGCTTGAAGTGTCGAATACACAGAATAGAAACCAGTATCTAACCAACCTGCATCCTGCTGGGTACCAGAATCTTGACTGTATACACGATCGAAAGCGAGCTGAGCTGCCAGATCAGTGAGTGGCGTGATTCGAATGCGCTGGCCATCCTCGATACCAACAGCAACCGATCGCCAACCAGGCGCACCAACAATTGTGTACTGAGCACCGAAAGCGACAGAGCCGCAACCATCAACGAGCTGGCAGCGTCGAGTCGTCGACGTGCCATCGACATTTTCACGCCCATAGACATCGAGATAGACGATTTCAGTACCATCGGCAGAGACTACGGCCTGACCCTCATCATCCGTCGTGAAGCGGGCAAAGCTAAGAACTCCCGGCTGCACCTCTGAAGGCATACCGGTTTCGTCGACAGTTACCCGTCTGAGCATGGCTTCATTGAAATCTTCCTGACCAACCTGCACATCCAGATTGATGGTTGTCACAGACGAGCTGCTGTCATTATCACTGCATGCTGCCAGCGCAGCGACCAGAGGGATAACAACCCAGCGGGAGAAGGAAATATTGTCGGGAAACGCTAAACGACTGACAGAAAAAAGCGGTCTGGTCACACGAGCCTCAAATAAAAAGGGATGTAGATGTGCGCCATCATATCAGCCACGCGTTCTGATGCCACCAGAGACAGCGCCCTTTTGACAAAACCCGGCACTTCGCCATGCCGAATCTGCCTGGCTGCGTCGTCGCCATCTTTGCTCTATAATCGCGCCCATCTGCACCGGAGTATTTATGCACTTATTTGTCGAACAACTCACCAATGTCGATTTCAGCTACCTAGACGCGAACAGAGGGATCGTCGGAGAGACCTGGTGGGCGTCAGCCATCCTTGAAGGAGCACTGGATGACCAGGGCATGGTCTGTGACTTCGGCATTGTTAAGAAAACACTTCGTCAGTGGCTGGATACCGAACTCGACCACAGACTTCTTGTGCCTGCCGAGGCACCTGGCCTCGAAGTTAAGAAGACCGGCGAGCGCGTGAATATTTCTATGCAAACCGGGCGCGGCATCGTCGAAATGAGTGCTCCAGCAGAAGCCGTGACCCTGATCGACTCGACTGAAATTACAGCGGCGAGCGTCGCTGCCTGGTCTATCAAACAGCTCCAGATGTATTTCCCGGATACCATTGACCAACTGACCCTGGACTTCACCCCTGAAACGATTGACGGTGCCTTCTACCACTACTCTCACGGCCTTAAGAAGCACGCAGGGAATTGCCAACGGATTGCCCACGGACACCGTTCGCGCATCCAGATCTGGCTTGATGGTCAACGTGATGAGCAGGAAGAGTCCTACTGGGCTGACCTCTGGCGGGATATTTATATCGGCAGCACTGAAGATCTCGCCTCAGACGACACTGACACATTTTCTTTCGCTTACACTGCACAACAAGGTGATTTCTCACTGACCCTGAACCGCGCACATTGCTATATGATGAGCACCGATTCGACAGTAGAACTGATCGCCGATCACCTCGCTAAAGAAATCAGCAAGCGCCACCCGGGCAAAGATATTCGTGTTCGCGCCTTTGAGGGGGTAAACAAAGGCGCTATGGTACAAGTCTGATCAATACGGCGGCTTGCGCAGCAGCCTGGCCAATCAGGCCGCCTCCTCCATCGATTGGCGAGCGCGACGTTGCGTGTAAATGAACGCGATGATGGCGAACGGCAAGAGAAACCACATCCATTCGTGAAGCTGCTCTCCGAATTGGCGTCCAAGTAGGTAGGTCGTGATAAACAGAGCGGAGGCCCAGGCAATAATCGACGCCAGATTAGCAAAACAGAAAGGCGTTGCAGGTACTCTTGCCAGACCACAGGCAATATACCCAAACGTGCGAAGCCCTGGCATACAGCGAATCAGCATCAGCTGCTTCCAGGGTGAGTTCCTTAGTGGTTGCACCTGCTTCTGTATGATGGGGTGGCGTATTTTACGTCGCAGTTTTGGCCATACGAGGGCCGCTCGTCCTAACAGATATAGCGCTGTATCACCGATAAACATTCCCAGACAAACAGCAAAAAAAGCGATGCCCGGCGCCATTTTTTCGCTCGCGGCCAGCAACGCTGCACCGATAATCGCCAAATCTTCGAGCATAAAAGTAGAGATAACCACAACCAGAACAGGCCAGCCGGGGTGATCGATGTAACCAAATAAACTGTCGAGCATTCGTGGTCCTGCTAAAGCCACCCGTGAAAATTGACCGGCGATTGTACCAGAAGTGCCCAGATTGCCTATGTAACTGGCTTTAAATACCCGAATATTCGCCCTACCGGTAATAATTCACGACTGTTTCCATCATATTGGCTCCCAGATACTGAGATCTCGCTCAAAATCCGTTAGAATCCCGCGCCAGAAAATGCATCGAATGCCCAACCTATTACCAAAGATTGAGAGACCCCATGGAACTGTCTGCACTTACCGCTATTTCTCCGCTGGACGGCCGCTACGGCAGCAAAACTGCTTCACTGCGCGCTGTTTTCTCTGAATTCGGTCTTATCCGTGCCCGTGTTGAAGTTGAGATACGCTGGCTGCAGCGTCTTGCCGAGCACGAGGCCATCACCGAAGTTCCAGCGTTCTCTGCAGACACCAATGCTCAGCTTGACGCCATCGTTGCCAACTTCAGCGAAGCCGATGCTCAGCGCGTCAAAGACATCGAAGCGACAACCAACCACGATGTAAAAGCCGTTGAATACTTCATCAAAGAGAAGTTTGCAGACAACGAAGAGCTCAAAGCGGTTAACGAATTTGTTCACTTCGCCTGTACCTCTGAAGACATCAACAACCTGTCACACGGCCTGATGCTGAAAGAAGGTCGCGACACCATTCTGCCGATGATGCAGAAGATCGCTGACGAAATCCGCAAGCTTGCCCACGAGCAGGCTGCGCTGCCAATGCTGTCCCGTACACACGGCCAGACGGCATCGCCTTCTACTCTGGGCAAGGAGATGGCTAACGTTGTTGCTCGTCTGGAACGTCAGATCAAGCAAATCAAAGCCGTTGAACTGTTGGGCAAGATCAATGGTGCTGTTGGTAACTACAACGCTCACCTGTCTGCGTACCCGGATATCGATTGGGAAGCCAACGCTGAAACCTTCGTAACGTCACTGGGCCTGACCTTCAACCCATACACAACACAGATTGAACCACACGACTACATCGCTGAACTGTTCGATGCCTTCGCGCGCTTCAACACCATCCTGATCGACTTCGACCGCGACATCTGGGCGTATATCTCGAACGGCTACTTCAAGCAAAAGACCATCGCCGGCGAAGTAGGCTCTTCTACGATGCCGCACAAGGTTAACCCGATCGACTTCGAAAACTCCGAAGGTAACCTTGGTCTGGCAAACGCGGTACTCGCACACATGGCGCAGAAACTGCCGATTTCCCGCTGGCAGCGTGACCTTACCGACTCGACTGTTCTGCGTAACATGGGCGTAGGCATGGGCTACAGCATGATCGCGTATCAGGCGTCTCTGAAAGGTATCAGCAAGCTGCAGGTAAACGATGCTCGCCTTGCCGAGGACCTGAACAACGCATGGGAAGTTCTGGCTGAGCCGGTTCAGACTGTGATGCGTCGCTACGGCATTGAGCAGCCATACGAAAAACTGAAAGCCTTCACCCGCGGTAAAGCCATCACCAAAGATGCAATGGGCGAATTCATCGCGTCTCTTGAACTGCCGCAATCTGCGAAAGACGAGCTGAATGCAATGACGCCAGCCTCTTACGTGGGTAATGCAGAGGCGCAGGCTAAGAAGGTCTGATCGAGCCTTCTCCTCTGATAAAGCCTCCGAAAGGGGGCTTTTTTGTACCTTTACCAAGCCCTTTGTGGAGCCCTCCCTATGCACGTCCTCGGCCATCTCACTATTGAAGAGTTCCTGCGCGACTACTGGCAAAAGAAGCCGGTACTTATCCGTCAGGCGATTCCAGGTTTTGAACCTTTACTGGCAGCCGACGAGCTTGCAGGCCTCAGCCTTGAAGAAGACATCGAGTCACGCCTGATCATCGAAGAAGGTAAGACAGGCCCATGGGAAGTGAAAAAAGGCCCCTTCACCGAGACCGACTATCGCGCTCTGCCGGAAAACAAATGGACCTTATTAGTCCAGGCTGTTGATCAGTGGCTACCAGAAGCTGCTGAACTACTGGAACACTTCCGCTTTATTCCCTCGTGGCGTATCGACGACCTGATGATCAGTTACGCCACCGACGGCGGCAGCGTCGGCCCACACTGGGATCAGTACGACGTATTCCTGCTGCAAGCCGAAGGTCAGAGAGAATGGCGAGTCGGCCAGATGTGCTCAGAGAAAAGCAGCATCCTGGAAGGCCCTAGCGTTAAGATACTCGCGGACTTTGCAGAAACAGACCGCTGGGTGCTTGAGCCCGGCGATATGCTCTATCTTCCTCCTGGCCTCGCCCACTGGGGAATATCACAAGGTGAGTGCATGACCTACTCCATCGGCTTCCGGGCACCCTCGACGGCTGAGCTTTTTGAAAGAACGATTGATTCCGTCTTGCCCACACTGACCCAGGATGATCGCTACTCAGATGCTGACATCGCAGCCCAAAGCTCACCCGGAGAGATTGACGATCATGCTGCTGAGCGCCTGAAGTCTCTTTTGATAAAAGCCATTGATGACCCTGCTCTGCTCAAAGCCACGCTGGGACAACTCATGACAGAAGCGAAATATGATGAACAAGCACCGGTTTATCAGGCCTCTGAGGAAGGCTGGGCTGACACGGTTAACGCGCTAAAGGAAGCCGATCAGTGGGCACGCCACCCACAGGCCCGCTTCGCCTATAGCGTCGAGGACACCTTCGTCGCTTTTTATTGCCAGGGTGAAGTAATTCGGTTGCCGACCTCCTCTCGTCAAGATGTTATGCAACTCTGCGATTCTGCATACTATGAAAGCGAGTGGCTGATCGGGTCATTCGCTCTGCCAGAGCTAAAAAAACTACTCACCGATCTGGTTTTTTGTGACCTGATTGTTGCTATTTAAACCTGATACTCCTTGATGATTTACGATTAAGCAGCCATTCTTTTTATTACATAAAGACAGGGAAGCAGAAACTTGGAAATTCGCATCACCGACTGGCGTGCATCCCGCGATATCATCCGAAAGATCCGGGAAGAAGTGTTCATTAAGGAACAGAGTGTGCCGCCCAAACTGGAGTGGGACGAATACGACATTGAAGCAATTCATTTTCTGGCACTGGATGGCAGGAATCCGATAGGCTGCGCACGACTTATGCACACGGGTAAATTCGGGCGCATGGCAGTACTCAGAGAGTTCAGAGGGCAGCACTGGGGCTCACGATTAATCAATGCCATCGAAGACTTCGCCCGAAACGAATTAAAAATCCGCGAAATTCGAGCCGCGGCTCAGGCGCATGCCGTCCCCTTCTATCAGAAGAATGGTTTTAATATTGAAGCGGGTTTCTTTGATGATGCAGGGATTCCGCACCTGAATATATACAAGGCACCTGGCGCGCCTGAAACAAACTATGTTTTTCGCCCGGGTCGCGATAAGAATATTTATCCGCAGAACGACTTAGTTTCACTTGTGGGCTGGGTCGAAATGATTCTCGCCATGCACCCCCGCAACGCTATTATCACCTGCTGCGATTTAACCCACCCATTATGGTGGGACAAAGCAGCACTCAATGCCGTCAGAGAGTTTGCTCTCGATTCACACAGGCGCCGGGTGAAAATTCTGATTCCCTCTGAGCGAGGCGGCATTAACCGCCACCCACTGTTACGATTACAACAGAGACTCAGCAGCCGTATCAGCTTGCGAGTTTCCCCTGAAGTACAGGACGATCTGCTTATTACAGCACCGTGGGGCCTCTTGCAGCTTACCGATGAAACACAAGGGATCGCGACTATGGGTGACGCCAGCCGGGTGAAGCGCATGGAAGCCTACTACAAGCCCCTTACGGAGACAGGTCAGCGCCCACGAGAAGCGCGACGCTTGTCTCTATAGCGCTTGCCCCTGTAAAAACTGGCCTGCGAAGAACTTACGTCAGCAGGCCCCAGAAAGCGACCGCATGACAGGCACTGACCACAAGCGTGAGCGTCCACCTCATGGTCCGGTAATCCCGCTTATAGCTCTGACGAAAGACGGGCTGGCGCTCCAGCCAGACCAGAACCCAGTAGCCGAGTAACAGGCCAGGCAGTCCCGCGAGATGAGGAACGAAGTACATCAGCCAACCCCACAAGAACACGCCAATCGACAATCCGAGCTCTGCCGAAGACACATGATCACGCTGCGCCTGCATAACGCCCCAGCAAGCACCCGCCATGAAGCTGAGAATCAATGCCGAGTAAAGCGTGAAAAAATCGGGGGCCCAGGTACTGCCAGCAAGGACAGATAGAGCAAAAAATACGAACGGGATCAGCCCCGCGTAACCTAACTTCTGGCTAATTCCGTTCATAGTGGCTCCAGACCTTAGTTGTGATGACCTGCTTTCAGAATAGCAGCTACACGTTCAACGTCATGTGGCGTATCAATGCCATGGCCCGGTGCCTGATCAATGACTGACATGTGAATATTCACGCCGTACCAGAGCGCACGCAGCTGCTCCAGCGATTCGGTCAGTTCAATCGGGCAAGGCGCCATCTCACGGTAATCGTTGAGGAAAGAAACCCGGTATCCGTACATACCAATGTGACGGTATACAGGCATGCGCGCTGTCACCTCCTCCTGGCTCTCTTTGTACAGGTCGCGATCCCATGGAATAGGTGCGCGGCTGAAATACATCGCAAAATGCCGCTCATTGAGGACAACTTTTACGACGTTTGGATCAAACGCATCGTGCGCAGTGGTAATCGGCGTACAGACAGAACTCATACCAGCATCTGAGTTCTGCAGCAGACCTTCCGCGGTCAATTCGATCAGAGACTTAGGAATAAGCGGCTCATCGCCCTGCAGGTTCACGACGACAGTATCCGCAGACCAGCCTTTTACCGAGACCACTTCTGCAATGCGTTCAGTGCCGTTCTCGTGATCCGGAGAGGTCATTACAACATCCGCACCAAAGCCCCGGGCAACATCAGCGATCCGGTCGTCGTCGGTAGCAACGACAACGTCTTCGGCGCCAGCCTCAAGTGCGCGCCCATAAACATGCTGGATCATTGGCTTACCGGCCAGATCAATCAGCGGCTTGCCGGGTAAACGGCTTGATGCGAAACGAGCGGGGATTACGATTTTGTATCCAGACATTATTTGACCTTATAGAAGTCTTTATACCAGTCGACGAAGGTGCCGATGCCGTCTGCCAGTGGCGTATTCGGGGCAAAATCAACATCAGCCGCCAGATCATCCACGTTCGCATAAGTGGCCAGCACGTCACCGGGCTGCATTTCCATATAGTTTTTATCGGCCTCAACACCCAGCGCGCCTTCGATCGTTTCAATGAAGGTACCGAGCTCAACCGAATTATGATTACCGATATTGTAGATTTTGTACGGCGCGGAGCTGCGTGAGCAATCACCAGATTCCGGCGTCCAGTTCTCGACCGGCTCTGGCACTTTCATCGCGATGCGCACTACGCCTTCAACGATGTCATCGATGTAGGTGAAATCACGCTGCATCTTGCCATGGTTGAAGACATTAATGGTTTTGCCCTCAAGAATCGCCTTAGTGAAGCTGAAGTACGCCATATCCGGACGCCCCCACGGGCCATACACAGTAAAAAAGCGCAGACCAGTCGTCGGCAAACGGTACAGGTGAGCATAGGTATGAGCCATCAGCTCATTGGATTTTTTCGTCGCCGCGTACAGTGACACCGGATGATCCACCCGGTCGCCTGTGCTGTACGGCAGGTGTGTGTTGAGCCCGTATACTGAGCTGGATGAGGCATAAACGAAATGCTCTACCTCATGGTGACGACAGCCTTCCATAACATTCACGAAACCAATCAGGTTGCTGTCAACATAAGCATGAGGGTTTGTAATGGAATAACGAACGCCAGCCTGTGCAGCAAGATGAATCACACGATCGAATTTGTGTTGATTGAACAAGCCCTCTACTGCAGCGCGATCAGCCAGTTCGAGTTGCTGAAATTGAAAACCAGCCATCGGCTCAAGCCACCCAAGACGGCCGTGTTTCAAAGCGACATCGTAGTAGTCGTTCAGGTTATCAACGCCTATAACTTCATGTCCCATCTCGACCAGTTTTTTGCTGGTGAAAGCACCGATAAATCCGGCAGCGCCGGTAACTAAAATCTTCACTTTTTATCCTTCGTGTCATTCAGACTTTCAAATTCAGGAAGCATGGCTTTGATGTAGGCTTCCTCTAATGGCATACGGCTGCCGAGTACGATATCGGCGACTTCACGCGCCACCCCTTTGCCACCGGCAGCTTCGGTCACCAAATCAGCTCGGTCGCGGACCATCCAGAAGCCATCCGCTGGAGAAATCGCCAGACCGACCCGGGTCATCACCTTCAGATCGATCACATCATCACCCACGTAACAGACCTCAGCAGGGTCCAGCATCAGTGAGTCCATGAGCTCAGACAGCACTGGCCATTTATCTTTAGTACCCGGGTAAAAGTTGGTAATACCCAAATCTGACGCACGCTTGGCTAGGGGCGCCGAATCTTTCGCAGAGATGATCGCAGTGTCGATATCGAAAACATTGAGCAGCTTAATCCCCACGCCATCTTTCACGTTAAAGTGCTTAACCTCTTCGCCAGACGCCGAATAGCTCAGCGTTCCATCGGTGAGTACGCCGTCTACATCAAACACGACAAGGCGTATTGCGCGGGCTTTTTCTTTGATTACGTTAGGGAGATGAACCATATCTAACCACCAGATAATTTGCCGCTATTGTACCGGTTCAAGGTACAGGACACCAAAAATCAGGCAATAAAAAACAGGTCACAACGACTTGGAGGTTTTGGACTAATAGAAAGAAAAAGAGTGGCATCCCCAAGGGGATTCGAACCCCTGTTACCGCCGTGAAAGGGCGGTGTCCTAGGCCTCTAGACGATGGGGACACAAGGACAAGCAAGAAGGTTTTGGTGGAGCCTAGCGGGATCGAACCGCTGACCTCAACACTGCCAGTGTTGCGCTCTCCCAGCTGAGCTAAGGCCCCGTCTCAAAACGTGGGCAAATATTAAGGGTGCCCCTCTGAGCTGTCAACTCTTTTGAGAAAAAAATTCACATAAACAACAACTTACAACGCCAGCACAAACAAAAAGAGCGGCATAGAAGCCGCTCTTTTGGTTAATCAGTACTGCTGAGCTGATCAATCAGCTTGCTGAGCGTTTTCCATGGCAATAAGAAGCGAGGTATACTCTTTCTCAAGCTTCTTCAGCTTCTTCTTACCCGGAGCACCCAAAGTATCGACAGCATGACGAACACGCGCACGACTCATATCCGGGCCGAGCAAGTCCATGGTATCGAGTACCGAGATGGTCGAAGATGTTCCGGCAATCGCGATAAAGAATGGATACAGGAAGTCGCGGATTTTGATATCCATCTGCTTCGCTAATCCAAACAACGCCTGCTCAATATTTTCCTTTTCCCAGTGACGGATAGCTTCCAGTTGCCACAAGCCCATCTGAAGGATGTTGGTTGTTGCTTCTGTATCCAGCACTTTGTGCTCAAAGCTTTCAGGCGTCAGCGGCGTCATTCCCGACAGGAAGTGCCCGGCTAACGGTGCAACGTCAGAAAAGACTTCAACCCGCGGTTGAACATGTGGGATCACCGGCAACACATTCTCCGAACGGAAACCCCACTGTGCGAACTTTTCAACAAACTGCTCAGGAGACAGTTCACGTAGCCAAAGACTATTCAACCAACGCAGTTTTTCGACATCAAATACCGGGCCACCCAAAGACACACGATTGATGTCGAAATTGTTGAACATTTCATCACGGCTGAATTTCTCGCTCTCGTCTGGCATAGACCAACCCATACGGCCGAGGTAGTTCAATACGGCCTCAGGCATAAAGCCCATGCGCTCATAGAACATGATCGACGTTGGGTTTTTACGCTTACTCAGCTTGCTCTTATCCGGGTTACGCAGCAGCGGCATATGACACAGCTCTGGCATATCCCAACCAAAGTATTCGTATAGCAGCTTATGCTTAGGCGCTGAGCTGATCCACTCTTCACCACGGATCACGTGAGTAATTGCCATCAGGTGGTCATCAACCACGTTGGCCAGGTGGTAGGTTGGCATACCGTCAGATTTCATCAGAATCTGAGCGTCAACTTGAGCCCAGTCCAGTTCAATCTCACCGCGCAGCATGTCTTTAACGACACAAACGCCCTCTTCCGGAACATTCATGCGCACAACGTAAGGCGCGCCTGCTGCTTCACGCTCGTTAACCTCGTCTTCAGGTAAAGCGAGGTCAGATACTTTCAGAGCAGTCTGGTTACCGCTTTCCTGTTTCTGCTGGCGCAAGGCATCCAGCTCTTCGGCGGTGCGATAGCACTTGAAGGCCTTACCGCTATCAAGCAGCTTCTGTACGTGTTCTTCATAAATCGCACGGCGCTCACTCTGACGGTAAGGGCCGTAATCGCCACCTACATCAGGACCTTCATCCCAGTCCATGCCAAGCCAACGCAAGCTGTCGAGAATCGCCTGTTCAGATTCAGGGGTACTGCGTACCTGATCGGTATCTTCAATACGCAGGAGAAATTGACCGCCGTGCTGGCGGGCAAATGCGAGATTAAACAGAGCAATGTATGCAGTACCTACATGGGGATCGCCGGTAGGAGACGGCGCGACGCGTGTGCGGACAGTCATGATGGATCTCGGTTAACTCAAAACTGCCGCGATTATAGAGAAATACCGGGTCGATTGCATGACGAATGCGCACGGGACACACATTCGCCAGCACTAGGTCAACGAGCTACCGCTTCCTCAATTTCGGTCAGAGTGGCGATCACTTCGCGACTGGCCGTTTCCATGGCTTCCAGATACCCCAGCATCGCGTCGCGGTTGCCTTCTGAGTGCGCCTTCATGGCCTTAAAGCCGTTCTCGTGTACGCCCTTGTGAGGAGCGTCCAGGCGACGATAAGCATTCAGATGACCGTACTTTTCCCGACCTTCACCCTCTGCATACCACTTACCAAGCCGACACATCGTGTGATCTACCAGAGTCGGCAACTCAACGTCCTGCTCCTGGCTGATCGCAGCATAAACCTGCCCCTTCCAGACAATATGATCCAGTTTCACTGTTTCAAGGAAAGACTCAGCGGATGTACGCTCAAAGCTCTGACAGACCTGCCCGGCAACGTCACCAATCTCATTTATGTGAGATGACACTGTGCCAACCTCATCAGAGAGCACTGCGCCACGCTCCCCAAGCGCTGCAATACCTCGTGCAACCCGATCAACTTCACCACCAATCGTAGAAATAAGTGCATCAATCTCTGCTGTCGCGTCGGCTGTGCGCTGTGCCAGCGTGCGCACTTCATCTGCAACAACGGCAAAGCCCCGCCCTTGTTCACCTGCCCTCGCCGCCTCGATTGCTGCATTAAGCGCTAGCAGATTCGTCTGTTCAGAAATACCCTTAATGAGACTGACGAAGTCCTCAATGCCGGACGCCACAGACTTTAAGCCGCCTACCGCAGTAGACGCCTCTTGCGATTCATTCTGAATAATATCCAAAGATTCAGTTAACTTACCGAGTGTTAAAGAGATCTCTCCAACCCGAGCGAGAGAAGCCTGCACACTATCATTCTCATCCCGCAGACGTGTTGCAGAGCCAGCCATAGTATTGCGGATACTGTCGATGGCATCCGTCGAACTGAACCAAAGCGACTGCAGATCCTTAACGTACTGATACTGCGTCAACCCGAATTCACAGCGCATCTCAGCCACGATTTTCACCTTGTGCAGAAGCTCATTCTCCTGCTCAAGTTTATGGATATGATCGTTGCACTCTGCAGTAGGGATGGTTTCTACGGCTTTCTTCTGGGATCGAAAGAACACTGGACGGCTCCGCATACATAATTATTTACAACCATTAGCGACAATTTTTTCAGACGACGTCGCTCGTATAAGGTTAGTAAAGAAAACGCACAGCGCCAGCCCGATTGACGCATTTAAGCGCGTCAGAGAACAACAACCGCTAGGCCTTTTTGATAAAGGCTGATGGGCTCTCTCCCGTCCAGCGCTTAAAAGCCCGACTGAACGCCTGGGTTGTACTGAAGCCGAGCAACTCGGACAACTCACCCACAGACTGACCTCCACGAGCAAAGTAGCCTCGTGCAAAACGCTCACGGATTACATCCAGCTCTTTTTGGTAGGTAGTGCCACTTTCTGCGAGACGCCTTCTGAAGGTACGACTACTCATACCCAACTCACCCGCGGCGCGCTCAAGCGAAGGTAATGCTCCGTACGAGCGCACAAGAAAGTGCCTCAAGCGCAGGGGCAGAAACTGCATCGCTTTCGTTGGAATCCGCTGAAAGAGAGTTTTTTCTGCAGTCATCGCCAACAATCGATTGGCCAGAGGCAACTCAAAGTCGGCACTGCTCGCCTTACGGATGATTCTGGTCTGAGCGCAGGAAAAACGCACAGGGCAACGAAAATAGCGACGGTAAATATGCCCCCAGGCTGGCTCCGGGTAACTGAACTCAATAGCTACTGGCTCAAGTTCGGGGTCGCGCCCGACAAGGTCACAGACGATGTTGTAAAAGCTGATACTGTTCAGCTCCATAAAGTAATGGGTGTAGGGAGAAAGGGAGACGTTCTCATCGATTGCCAGCCAGACCAATCCGTCAGCCTCGTGAACTGACATATCCAGGGCTGGGAACAGCTCCCGGCATAAGCGCGCTGTTGTCTGACTACATTCTTTCAGAGTCGGCTGGGTAATGCTCATCAGGCCCGCGTATCCATGATGGGACACCGTCATGATATTTCCGATGAAAAGCCCCAGATACGGCATGCGCATATGTTCAATGGACTGCTCTACCAGACCAAGTACCTGCCGGGTGGAGATATATCGACCAGCGACATTTCCCTCGCTGAGGTCGACACCGATCTTACGGAACATTTCATTGTGATCGAGCCCCATAGAGACCTGCATCAACTTATTCAGCTGCACAGCACGGGCGTCTTCGTCCTGTTCATTAACACCCAGGTCAAGATCAGGTTTCTGAGCGATATTAAAGTACGTCAGTATGTGCCCGAGAGGGATGCAGGGAGTATCCAGGTCCATAAATGTTCCAGATGAATTTTATGGACCTGAAAGTATCAATAGCCAGAAGGCAGATCAACGCCAACCGAAAATTAGAGTGACTGGCTGAGTGCTTAAATGCTCAACGGGCCAGATTAAGACGCTTTAATGCTGAACTCCGCACCTATGCGGCGGGCCTCTTCAGCCGCCCTGTCGCGGATATCGCGGTCATCAGAATAGATCTGAGAGATCAATTTCAACTGGATCGATTGCGCTTTTTCTACCGACATTTCCTGATTCTCGATGCGCTTCGGCAATTGAGCCAACACCGCCTCAATCAGCACTTTGCGCTCTTCTGCGTCGGAAGTTCGATCCAGAGCCTCCAGTTGCTTGTTAAACCGCAACAGATTAACCAGACGAAGAAGCTCTGCTTGTGGATCAGTCTTCTGGTCAGCAACCGCCTGAAGCATCATCCACTCCGCCGGTGAGACGAAATCAGGCCGACCTTCAATGCGGTTCAGCTCACCGACACTGGTAGCGGCTTCTTTTGCTGAGTTAAGCGCGTCTTTCTGCATCTGGATCAGTAGATTGGGCGTCATCGCAGCAAGCTCTTCACGCGTATACTCCACAGATTGGGATATAGCCTGAGAGTGCTGAGGTTCTACTGACGTCTTCAATACCTGTATCCCATCAAAGCCAGAGTAGTAAGCGAGCCCGCCAATGGCGATAACACCTGTCACAATCGCTGTCTTAAACATAATCTGCACCTTATAAATTCTGAGAAAAATGCCAGGAACGGAGTTTCCTCTGTTCCTGGCCAAGGAGCCCATCAGGCTATTTACAGACGCTCTGGCGCCGGAGGTACAAGACGGAAGCTATATTCCTGACCTGGGCCAGCCACCAGGCTGTTGAACAGCGCTGTCATCCAGCCACACTCAAGTTCCGAGAACTCGGTTTCACCCTCGAACACAATGCCACCCGCACCGAATTCGGCAATTGGGCCTTCCCAGGCGAGATTGAAGTTCGCAGGTTCAATGGTTTTACAGTTGAACGGTAGCTTCAGCCAACCGAACCCCGCAGCGTTAATAAGAACATTTGCCTGAGTCGAACCATTGATAGCGAGTATGCCATCACGGCTCAGACTATTGGTCGCTTCTATCTGACCTACGGGTTCAACCGACAGTGCAACATCGAGGTTAACCAGAATATTCAACTCTGTTTCAAAGTCTGGCACATACAGATCACCTACCAAGCTTTCATCGGTAATGTTGGCATCTGCTGTGATTGAGGTATCTTCTGGCAGCTCAACGGTCTGATTCAGAGTGTTCAGCAGAATTTCAGCATCAAGATTCCACTCATCCAGAGTAACAATGAAATCACCGCCGCCCGGATTAGCATTTGATACAGGATCAGCAGCAAAGCTGTAGCAGCTGTTACGCGGATTCTGGCCAGCAAAACGCTCGTCAAGCCAGGTCAGAACGGTTGGGGCCGCCTGGAAGAGCGTCACGATGTGCTCACTTGGATAAACGTCGTAAGTGACCTTATCGAAGCGTCGGCAGTAGTCTTTTTTCAGCTCTACGCTTTGCTCAATCGGAATGAACTCATCCGCAGTACCGTGATAAAGCAACACTGGGACATCAGCACCCTCGCCACCCAGATTCTGCTCATTGATGCGCTGACCAATAGAAGGCACCATCAAAAGCTCATCCAGATCTTTGTTGCCAACGGTGTAAGAGCTGAGAGATTCATTCATGTAGTCGAACAGGAACTCAAAAGTACACTTGTTTTTATAGTCAGCGATGGCTGCTTTACCGTTCGCACTGGCAAGCTGATCGACTGGGATATCATCCGGATATTGCTCGGCAAGACCAATGATCCCCCCAAGAAGGAAGGATGCACCTGTACTGCCATTCAGATAATCAGCAACCACGGGGAAGTCAGCCGGAGTACCACCTGATGCAACACCTACCAGATCAAGTTCTGGTGCATAGTCGTCTGCAATCTGACCGACCCATGCAGCAGTCTGCCCGCCCTGAGAGAAGCCCCAAACAGCAGCAGGCGCTTCAGCATCTATCCCTGCACGAGGAATCTGAGAGGCGGCACGGAAAATATCCAGTGCGGCGTGCGCCTGCGACTCACCGGCCAGATAGGTAGGTGTAGCACCCGTGGTATAGCCCTGATAGTCAGTTACCAGTACCGCATAACCCTTTTCAAGAGCGGCACGAATGTTACGGATTTCATAATCGCTACCGGCCTGTAGTTGCAAGGACGGAGCGCAAGACTGGTCCAGACCATGTGTACCCACGGCATAACTCAGCGTTGGGCGCTCACCCGCACCACTCCACTCATTGCTTGAAATTAAAACAGTACCAGTAACTGCGTTCTCGGCACCGAGTGAGTCAGTAGAGCGGTACATAACGTTGTATGCTTTAGCCAGCGGGGCCCCAGCACCGAGATTTACGCTCGCATCGCGATACCAGATCAGGTCTCCGTTCTGGTTGGTATTGATTGATGGAATATCGTAAAAGTCCATTCCGGACGGACCTTCTACTGCCGCGTGTGCGGCGACCGGAGTTAGCAGAGCTGCGCTCAGAGCAAGGGCGCCGGCCTTCAGTTTGAAGTCAGACATGGTAGATCACCTTTAGTGTTTCGTTATTTTTATAACGGACGGATGTTTCCGAACCTGTGATCTACCTTACGCCCCAATTATGTGACTGTGCTCGCAATTGTCGGACAGTGATCGGTCTGAAATGGCCACTGCCAGACGGTGTTTTCGGCCACCTTGAACCGATGGCCACTTAACGTCAGGTCCTGGCCATAATTGACGCCATGTACTCTTTGGGAGACATGTTTGTCCAACGGCGAAAGGCCTTTGCAAAAGCAGAAGAATCAGCAAAACCAAGCAAATGGGCGAGCTCGGTTACAGAGTCGCCACCGCGAGCAAAATACTCACGGGCAAATTTCTGTCGTACAAAATCCAGCTCCTGCTGATAAGACGTACCGTCATCTTTTAACTTACGCCGCATAGTACGGCCACTCATACCCAATTCGCTGGCCGCATTTTCCAGGGATGGGAAAGCACCGTAATAACGAATAAGTAATCGCCTCAACCGTAACGGCAGATACTTCATTGCCTTTGTCGGGATATTTTCGAATAGCGACTTCTCAGCCGTCATTGCCATCAGACGATTCGCAAGAGGCAACTCATGGTTTGCCAACATCGACTTACCGATGATACGAGACTGATGACAACCGAAAACAACCGGGCATTTAAAGTAACGTCGGTAAATGTGACCCCACCCCGGCTCCGGGTAACCGATCTCCACGCGGACCGGCATCAGGTCCGGATCATTAGCCACAAGATCGCGGAAGATGTTGTAAAAACTCACCAGATTCAGCTCAACAAAGAAGTGCGAATAAGGATCCAGCGGAATGTTCTCGTCGATAGCAAACCACCCTTCCTCACCATCAAGAGTGACACTCATTTCCAGAGGCGGAAATAACTCACGGCAAAACCGCACCACCGCTTGCCCACAATCCCACAGCGTAGGCTGAGTTACAGCAGCCAGGCCGGCCATACCATGGTGTGACACTGTCATCAGATTACCCATCGCCAGGCCGATATAGGGCATCTTCAAAGCGTCCATTATCTGCTCAACGAGATTAAGAACCTGCCGAGCAGAAACGAACATACCTACGCCGTCTTCTTCGCCAAGATCGATGCCTGCGCGCGCATACATGTCTGCAGGCTCCAGGCCGGTAATTGACCGCATCAGCTCATCGGGATTATCAGGAATGATGCCCGTGCGCTTCATCAGCCAGTCAGCATCAACCTCGATCGATTTCTTCAGATTGAAATAGGTCTGTATGTGACCCAAAGGTATACACTTAGTGTCTAGATCCATAGCTCGCACCGCGCTGTTGTTATTTTATGTCGCGCAAATTGAGCAAACAGGATACACCTCGCGCTGAATTGGCAGCAATGCGCACAAGGCCTTTTTTGACCGTAATGGCCACAATAAACCGAAAAACTTCCTACCAGAAACGCTGAAAATTCAGCAATGACGTCGTATAACTCGAATGTGATCTCAAATGACTGGCCGGATTAAGCCTGATCGAAGGGCAATACAAAACCCGGCCAATTGACCGGGTTCTTCGAATTAGTGGCCGGGCCGAGAAAGTGGAGGGTTCGAATCCCTCCCTCACCGCCTTTAGCGATAACCATTGGGCATAAAAAAACCGTGAACTTCTTCAAGTCCACGGTTCTTTGGAATAATGGCGGTGAGGGAGGGATGACTCGCGCCCTTCGGGCCGTCGTCGCAGGCTCCGACGTTGTCTCACTACGTTCGACTCGAACCTGCGAGGGTTCTCACCCTGCCCTCACTGATCACTGGCAACCTGAACGCCAGCCAATAAAAAACCCGGCCAATTGACCGGGTTTTTAGAATTAGTGGCGGTGAGGGAGGGATTCGAACCCTCGATAGGGATAAACCTATACACGCTTTCCAGGCGTGCTCCTTCAGCCACTCGGACACCTCACCTTGTTTGTCTACGTCACCCCATATAAAGGGGCTGTAAGTCGCACGCTGCCGTGCTCGTTACCGTCGTCGTAAACTCCGACGTTCTCTGCGAGTCAGTCACCAGGACGCCTCACCAGCGCCGCGCACTATACGCATGGCACCGTATGAGGTCAACCTTTATAGGCTAATGCCTTGTTTTTTAACTGGTTTCGCCCGTCCACGCAGTCACGTACTCAGACAGCTCGACGTCAGGTACTGGTTTAGGTGTAGTATTGATGTGGCCAACATACAGGAAGGCTGTAATGACATCATCACGATTCAGGCCCAATGCTTTCCGAACGCCCTCGCATTCAGCCATGGCACCCGTACGCCAGATAGCGCCCAGTCCCATTGCATATGCGGCGTTCAGCATATTCTGTACGCCCGCTCCCGTAGAGAGCAGCTGCTCATCGCGAGGCACTTTAGGGTGTTCTTCCAGATGTGTAATGCCAACGATCACCAGAGGCGCTCGCAACAGCATATTTTTGATCTTTTTGGCCTTCTCCGGCGAAAGGACTTCACGGCCAGCCTGGTACTTGTAGAAAATCTTACCCAGCTCTTCTCTCGCCTCACCTTCGATGGTCAGGTAACGGCTTGGCCTCATCCAGGCGTGGTCAGGCGCGCGCAGAGCGGCCTTAAAAAGTATCTCTTTTTGCTCTTGAGTGATGTCAGGTCCGGTGAGCTGTGCCACCGACACCCGCTCGGTAATCGCTCTAATTGCGTCCATCAGGGCTCCAATGTATCATTACAGGCCATGCGTGAGTATTTACGCAGTATTGTGACAAATGGGTCAGGGTCTTGCCGTGTAGTCAGAATGTCTATATAAGTATGACTAAGGCAAAGTTATTAGTTCCGCCCCGCTCCGCCACATAATAATAAACAATCGGTGAAGTTACATGTCGAGTTCGCAGGCCCAGGCGCAGTTCCACGAAACGACGCTACCAAAACAAGACTATGTCGCACGGATCTTCGGTTACGCGGTAGCCGCCGTCAGTGTCTACACGGGCATACACTTTGGTTATTTCCCGGAGAGCAGCGATGGTATAGCAATGTTCGCGCTGCTTTACCCTCATCTGGTTTATTTCGCGAGCGGGCCATTCCGACGTCGTAAAGCATACACGACACGTCAGTTTCTGATTCATGGCGATGCTCTTCTTTGCGGTATTTTCCTCGGGCTTATCAACTTCCCGATAGAGATCGTTGTGCTCTTCGCAGTGATGATAAACACCAGCTTTATCGTCGTGGGCAGCCTGACCGCCTGGGCATTCTGTATTATTTCACTGGTATCCGGTGCCGGTGCCGCATACCTGCTAACAGGCTACACACAGCCTGCCCCAGTTCCTTATGAAGTCTTTGTCGCGACGGCAGCCGGTGTCGGCTTCCACTTAGCCCTGACAGCACACAACAGTTACCGCCAGGCACGTGACCTGATGCGATTAAAGATGAAGTTTCAGGGGCAGGTTGAACGCTTTCAGGCGCTCTCTCATCAGGTATCGAAGTATGTGGCGCCGCAGATATGGGAATCTATTTTTTCCGGCCGCCGCCAGGTTCGCCTCGAAACTCAGCGTAAAAAGCTGGTGGTTTTCTTCTCTGATATCGTCGGTTTTTCTGCCCTGTCTGAGCAGATGGAAGCGGAGTCCTTCACCGACCTCCTCAACACCTACCTAACCGACATGTCTCACATCGCGCTCAAGTACGGCGGCACCATCGATAAGTTTATTGGCGATGGCATTATGATTTTCTTTGGCGACCCGAAAACCAAGGGCACTAAGCGCGACGCCCTGGCCTGCGTTTCTATGGCAATTGAAATGCGTAACCATATGGAAGTTCTTCGCCAGCGCTGGGCAGATCAAGGCATTTCGGCCCCTCTCCAGATTCGTATGGGCATTAGTACCGGGTACTGTACCGTCGGTAACTTTGGAACCGAGAGCCGGATGGACTACACCATCATTGGAAAGGAAGTGAACCTGGCTTCACGCCTTGAAACCGAAGCAACGCCGGGTGAGATTCTGGTATCACAAGATACCTACACCCTGATCCGCGACAAAATTGACTGCCGCAGTCGGGGCAATGCTGTTGTTAAGGGCTTCCGCGACCCAATTCCTACCTTCGAAGTGCGTGACTACCGCAGTCAGGACGACTCGAATGAACGTCAGTTTATTCAGGAGTCGGAGGGTTTCAGCCTCCGCCTGGATCGCGATCAGATGACCGAAGCGGAACGCTTGAAAGCCGCAGAGACACTGGAGAAAGCCGCTCGACGTCTGCGAATAAACCACAACGCAGACGCCGGAGACATTGCTACTGACGCTGTAACCGAAAGTTCAACGCTTCGAAAGTTTCCTCTGTCGTCCGGAATGGATTGATATCCAACCCACCCCGGCGAACGTAACGGGCATACACCGTCAGACTCTCTGGCGCACAGCGCTGCTGTATATCCCGGAATGTTCGCTCAACACACTGCTCATGAAAATCCTGATGCTGCCGCAAAGAAACCAGGTACGCGAGCAAAGACGCTTTATCAATCTCCTGCCCCTTGTACTGAATATACACTGAGCCCCAGTCCGGCTGACCAGTCACTGGGCAATTTGATTTCAGTAAGTGGCTGCAGATCCATCCATCGAACTGACTGTCTGGAACCACTTTCAGAAGCTCCGGCGACGGTGTGTATGAAGAAATATCGACATCGACATCGTCTATGCACAAAGCATCAGGAGCGGCGGGATAGGCGTAATCCATTCCGTGGAAGGCAACCGTTACTGCTCCTCCAGCAGCGAGAGACAAGTCCCGCTCCATCACCGCTTTAACATCAGACTCATTTTCAAATCGGGTCTGGTTAAAAGAGTTGAGGTACAACTTGAACGACTTCGACTCCACAAGAAACGGGCTATCAGAAGGGACTCGAAATTCCGCAACGCAAACGACAGGCTTCCCGTTCGGTGTTAGCCAGGACACCTCGTAGCCATTCCAGATATCAACGCCATAAAAAGTAATCGCAGAGCGGTCATCGCCTGACGCTTTCCAACTTTCATTGCGATCAATTGGAAACAACAATCCCGCGTCGTACTGCTCAGGATATTCGGATGTTTTGCCAAGTGGATTGGTCTCGCTGTGTACTGATCCCATCATTATTGCCTCATGCCTGTGCCGCGTCGCAGCAACCAGATGCTGTAACTACCCAAAATAAGAATAAACAAAACCAGCATCCCAAAGGCGACGTAAACATTAATATCCGTCACACCTAACACACCGTAGCGGAAGGTATTAACCATGTAGAGAATCGGGTTCAGCTTGGATACATCCTGCCAGAAATCAGGAAGCAGACTGATGGAATAAAATACACCGCCAAGGTAGGTCAGTGGCGTAATAATAAAAGTAGGAACGATCGCGATATCATCAAACTTAGTCGCAAAAACCGCGTTAATAAAACCGCCCAACGAAAACAGAATCGCCGATAAAAGAACAACACCGACCATGACTCCGACGTGATGCACCTGAAGATCCGTAAAGTACAGCGACAGTAAAGTAACAATCACCCCCGTCGCCACGCCTCTCGCTACACCACCGGCAACAAAGCCCAGAAGAATGGTTACCGGATACACAGGCGCAACCATCATCTCTTCAATGCTGCGCTGGAATTTATTACTGAAAAAAGACGAAGAAACGTTGCCATAAGCATTGGTGATAACGCTCATCATGATCAGGCCAGGTACGATATAGGCCATGTAATCAACACCGCCCATCTCACCGATCCGGCTGCCAATCAGATTGCCGAAAATAATAAAATACAACGTCATGGTGATCGCAGGCGGTAATAACGTCTGCTGCCAGATTCTCATAAAACGACGGATTTCTTTGGTCACAATCGTCTGAAATGCAACCCACTGAACGCGCATCGGGCTCATGAATTACTCTCCCGTACCAGGTTCACAAACAACTCTTCAAGTCGGTTAGACTTGGTTCTCATACTGCGGACCTCAAGGCCTTTTTCTGTGAGCATGGTAAATATCCGGTTAATGCTCTGCCCTTTCTCAACCGTAACTTCTAGCGTCTCATCAGCCGGTGAAGAAAACTCAAACCCCTCCAGAGAAAAACCATCCGGCAAAGACTCGCACAGATCAAAAACAAAGGTTTCAGTCGTCAACTGGCTCAACAGTTCACGCTTGCTGGTGCACTGAACGATTTCACCTTTATTGATAATCGCGATATTCCGACACAGCTGTTCTGCCTCTTCGAGATAGTGTGTCGTCAGGATAATGGTTGTCCCCTTCTTATTAAGGTCTTCCATGAACTCCCACATAGAGCGACGCAGTTCAATATCAACACCTGCAGTCGGCTCATCGAGAATCAACACGTCTGGTTTATGCACCAGCGCACGCGCAATCATCAGGCGACGTTTCATACCACCGGAAAGCATCCGCGACGGCGTATCCCGCTTCTCCCAGAGATCCAGAGCCTTAAGCAGCTCTTCGGCATTCGCACGTGCTTCTGAAGGCTTCAGCCCGAAATAACCGGCCTGAGTCACAACGATGTCGTACACCTTCTCGAACTGATTGAAGTTAAACTCCTGAGGCACAACCCCCAGGGAGCGACGAGCCTGAAAGGCATCACCGTTAACATCATGCCCCATAACATAGGCACTGCCAGAGCTCTTCTGAACCAGGCCAGACACGATGCCCAGAGTCGTCGACTTACCGGCACCATTAGGGCCAAGCAAGGCAAAGAAATCCCCTTTGGCAACTTCAAGCGTGATACCCTTCAGGGCCTCGAAACCGTTGCCGTATACCTTGGAAAGGTTTTCAACCGCCAGGGCTGCAACCATAAACTGAATACCTTCTGAGATAGAAAATGAATAACCGACTGAAATACCACCTCGAACTGCTGAACGAAACGCTTTCTCGCATTGAAAAGGCCGCAGCAAACGAGTCAGGGGTCATAGATGCCGACATTCTACAACAATTCCGTGACGTTATTGATCAGCTCACAGAACACAGGGATTCAGCCTACGAGGCAGGACAGGATCTGTTCAGCAAAATCGGTACACACCAGCCACAACTGATGCCTGCTGTAGACCGCGCACTGCTCTGGTTCTTCGGTGGTGAATGCATGCACTTCCTGAGCGATGAAGAAATCTCGCGATTCCAGGATCTCGACGAGATGGCAGCAGAGGCCGAAGCCGAGGGTAAAGAATACGACTACCGCTCGGCGGGCCGTAGCCTGCATTAATTTCGACGCTCACTGAAGCTAGTGATACACCGCCCTCGGCATGTGAGGCGTGCTTTCTCGGGACAATAAAAAAGCCGGTACATCTCTGTACCGGCTTTTTAGAATTTGGAGCGGTATAAGGAGGCCGATCGGACTGGCGCCCCAGCTCACGACCTCGGTCGGGAGTTGAGCCTTCATAATCTCAGAGCAATAAAAAAGCCGAACCACGAATGGTTCGGCTTTTTTGAATTTGGAGCGGGAAAGGAGGCTCGAACTCCCGACCCCAACCTTGGCAAGGTTGTGCTCTACCAACTGAGCTATTCCCGCAATGGCATCCCCAAGGGGATTCGAACCCCTGTTACCGCCGTGAAAGGGCGGTGTCCTAGGCCTCTAGACGATGGGGACACATCGTTTAAGTGCGTTGCATTTTAACTCCATCTCGTTGATTTGCAAGAACTTTTTTCAACAAGATGTTTGCTAACTGCCTAATTGCAAAACACCGATCCTGATTCAGCGTCATGCCACTTTCATGTGAAATTGGAGCGGGAAAGGAGGCTCGAACTCCCGACCCCAACCTTGGCAAGGTTGTGCTCTACCAACTGAGCTATTCCCGCATTTCACACTTGAAAATGGCATCCCCAAGGGGATTCGAACCCCTGTTACCGCCGTGAAAGGGCGGTGTCCTAGGCCTCTAGACGATGGGGACGTCTCAATCAAGGAGCGCGCATTCTATGTACGTTCGTGGGAAGCGTCAATACCTGTAAAGCAAAAAATTTGTCCTATACTGAGAAAACAGCCCTATTCCCAGGAAGCGTCCAATGGACAGTACAACGATGATCTCTGTCGCTATCGTCACCGGCATTATTGCCATCGCTGTGGTGACGGTAAAGAAGTGGCTTGATCAGTACCGACTGGAACAGATGCGCAAATCTGTTGAGCATATCGATTCCATCAACATGACCAGTAACGTGGGTAGCAGCCTGCGCCCATGGTTATCAATCGAAGCACTACGCGCACTGGCCGAACTGACGGATTTCCACGCACAACAGGTGAATACTAAGTTCATCACCATGCCGCCACGCACCTCTAAAGCATTAGACCAGGCTGAAGAGTGGCGAAATAACGCACCGCCCCCCTCTCCGTCCCCGCTCCCGACACAACCTAAGCAAGCAAAAGAATTGCGCGACTCACTGATGGACTACCTTGAGCTGATAAAGAGTGGGCACAAAGAACACGTGATTCCCACAGAATCCGCGCGAGAACGCATAAGAGAAGCGACCGTATTGAACGCCCGGATCTGCGCAAACACCTATCAGGCTCGAGCTAAACAGTCACTGGCGCAGAACGCGCCCAACCAGGCGCTGCACTTTCTGAAGCGCGCCGAGAAAACCATACGGAACATAAAAGACCTGCCACAAGACCTGATGACAGAACTGGATGCACTGGTCGAGGCCATTGATGAACTTGAGCAACATAGAGCCAGCTCTGGCCCCACCCGATTGGCAGAAGGCGCTGAAGAGCTGGCGGAAGCAGAGGAATCCTGGAAGAAGAAAACCTTTGATTAACGCTGGAATCAGGCTTCCAGCGCTTTAAGAATATCGGCCTTCAGAGACTCTGGCGTCGTTGTCGGCGCGTAGCGATCAATCACCTTTCCATCACGCCCCACGAGGAATTTAGTGAAGTTCCACTTAATTCCTTTTGTTCCCATAACGCCGGGCGCTGCCGCTTTTAACTCGTCGTAAATAGGCGCTGCGTCGCTGCCATTCACGTCGATTTTGCTGAACATCGGAAAGCTCACACCGTAGTTTTTCTGACAGAACGCACCAATATCATCCGCGCTGCCGGGTTCCTGCTTACCAAACTGATTGCATGGAAAGCCGAGAATTACCAATCCTTTGTCTTTCAGGTCCTGGTATAAAGTCTCAAGACCATCATATTGTGGCGTAAAACCGCACTTACTCGCGGTATTAACGATAAGAACAACCTTACCCGCGTATTCGCTAAGATCCTGATCTTTCCCGTTCAACAGGGGCATGGTGTAATCAAGAACCGACATTAGGAACTCCATCCGTTAATTTTAAAGCGCTTAAAGTAAACATCAGCCCTTACAGCCGCAAGTGCCGAATGGGCCCAAACCTGTGTGCATTTGGCCCCTGGTGACTAGTAAAAGACCATTACACTAGAAGAAGACCATTAAGTGATCATCAGCCGTTGTCGTCTTTCGCCTCAAACGTCAGCGCGGCAGAATTAATGCAATAACGCAGACCCGTCGGTGCCGGGCCATCGGTAAATACGTGGCCGAGGTGCGCATCACAATGTTTGCAGACAACCTCAGTTCTTACCATGAAGTGGCTCGTGTCGCTGCGCTCTTCTATGTTCTCTTCATCTGCTGGCAGGCTGAAACTTGGCCAGCCACAGCCTGAATCAAACTTATCCTGCGACAGAAAGAGCGGCTCACCACAACACACGCACTTGTAGGTACCCTCTTCCGAAAAATTGTAATACTGGCCAGTAAACGGCCTTTCTGTTCCTGCTTCCCGGGTAACCCGGTATGACTCGGCACTTAACTGCTGACGCCACTCGTCTTCACTCTTGCTAATTTTTTTCATTCTTTGAACCACTTTCCGATAGAGCATCGTAAGAGTATGATTAATCACTTAAATTCAGTTCCGATACAGGCGGCAAAGTTCCATGGAAATCCTCAAATCCAACAAACTGGCAAACGTGTTCTACGACATACGCGGACCAGTGCTGGATGCCGCCAAGCGTATGGAAGAAGAAGGCCATCGAATTCTGAAGCTGAACATCGGCAACCCGAAACCGTTCGGGCTGGATGCGCCTGAGGAAATTATCCAGGACGTCATCTACAACTTGCCAGATTCTGAAGGTTATTGCGACTCCAAAGGGCTTTTCTCGGCGCGAAAAGCCATCATGCAGTACACCCAGCAGAAAAAGATTCCTAATGTCGGGCTTGAAGACATCATCATCGGCAATGGCGTCAGTGAACTGATCGTCATGTGCATGCAGGGCCTGCTGAACAATGGCGACGAGGTTCTGGTGCCTGCACCCGACTACCCACTCTGGACGGGCGCGGTCAGCCTGGCAGGCGGCAAAGCCGTTCATTACCTCTGCGATGAACAATCCGACTGGTACCCAGACCTCGACGATATTCGCAATAAGGTAACCGACCGCACCCGCGCAATGGTGATTATTAACCCGAATAACCCGACGGGGGCTGTCTACCCGGATGAAATTCTGGAAGGCATGCTGCAGATCGCCCGCGAAAACAACCTGATTGTTTTCTCGGATGAGATCTACGACAAGATTCTGTTTGACGGTGTCACCCACACCTCAACCGCATCACTTGCTGATGATCTGCTGATTATTACTTTCAATGGTTTGTCTAAGAACTACCGTCTGGCAGGCTTCCGCTCTGGCTGGATGATCATCAGCGGGGCCAAGCACAAGGCGCGGGATTATATTCAGGGCCTTGAGATGCTGGCGACGATGAGACTCTGCGCCAACGTGCCTTCCATGCATGCTATTCAGACCGCACTGGGTGGCTATCAGAGTATTTTTGATCTGGTCAATGGCGACGGCCGTATTGTTCAGCAGCGCGATATTGCCTACGAAATGCTGAATGACATTCCCGGCGTGAGTTGTGTTAAACCCAAAGGCGCCCTGTACTGCTTCCCGAAGGTCGACACCAAGAAGTTCAACATACGCAACGATGAACGCATGGTTCTGGATTTACTTGAGCAGCAGAAAATTCTGCTCGTGCATGGTACGGCCTTCAACTGGCCAGATCCGGATCACTTCCGCGTGGTATTCCTGCCAAGGCCAGAAGACCTGACCGCGGCGATGCAGCGTATGAAGCAATTCTTCGAGAGCTATCGGCAGCTCTGATACGACCAAAGGCCAGTACGCCAATGCTCGACGTTCATATCGATGATTTCTTCCGGGATGTTGCTGTCACCCTGCTCACAGGGTTGCAGCAATTTCCTGCCCCAAGAACCCTCTTCGTCGAAGATATCTGCGGGCCAGATGACATGGACGAGTTCGGCCTACACTCCCCTCGCCACTTAGCAGCACTGGGCGCCATTCAGTGGCTTCGCGATGAAGAGTATGTTCGCTTCGGGATTGTAGACCGGCAGGAATCTGTCGATGACTTCGTACTGAGCAGCAAAGCATTCACCCGACTGCTGCGTCAGCCAGACGAAAGCGACGAACCATTGTTCCGTCGCCTCCACAGTGCCGTTCAGGAAAGTGATTCTGAATTAATACGGAGACTGCTTCGGGAAGAGTTTCTCGAAGCATAACCCCAGCACAGGCCGGTTTACTCAGCCTTAGCGTGAACGGACATCGAAGCCCGCGGCTTCAAGCGCATCCTGCAGATCGTGAGCGCGTGCAGGAACCCCAACCTTAAGATTGATGGTATCGCGGCGCAGCGGGTAATCCTTTCTCATGCGATCAAACGACTCACGCAGATTCTGGCTGTGTCGTATGACTGAGCGCATGACGCCGTCATCAACCCGAATTTCATACGATGCCCGGATGGCAGTACGCAGCGCCTGATGCACGGGTACTTCGGCAGAAAAGTCGACGCGTCGAATACCAGGCTCCGGTAAAAACTGCCCCAATTTCAGACGTTCAGGTAGCCCAAAGAATTCGCAGGCACCCTGATACACCAATTCCGTACCACGCATCTTGCCGTCGAGAGAATATCCAGCGATATGCGGTGTCGCCAACGCACAGAAATCCAGCAATTCGCGGTTCAGCTCTGGCTCGCCTTCCCAGACATCCAGCACAGCAACGAAATCCGGGTTATCGTGAAGATGCTTCAGCAAGGCATCGTTATCGACAACGGCCCCGCGACAAGCGTTAATCAGACAGGCATCTGTCATCATCTGCTGCAACTGAGCATCACCAATAAGGTGCCAGGTCGGATGGTCACCGCCCTTCTCCATCGGTGTATGCAGACTGACAACATCACAACCAAGGACTTTATCGAGCGTCGTCAGCTCACCGACGTCCTCTTCTTCTTTGAAAGGATCACAGGCAAGAACCGTCAGCCCCATTTGCTCCAGACGCTGGCGCAGAAGCAAGCCGACATTACCTACACCGACAATGCCGACACTCAGGTCACGAAAATCAATTCCGCGACTATCCACCACAACGCTCAAAGCACTGAGAACATAGTCAACTACGGCCTGAGCGTTACATCCTGGTGCACTTGCAAACCCAATCCCGGCGTCTTTCAGGTACTCAAGATCAATGTGATCAGTACCAATGGTCGCCGTGCCAACAAATTTTACGGAAGAACCGTCAAGCAGCTCCCGGTTAACCTGAGTTACAGAGCGGACAAGTAGGATGTCGGCATTCGCTACATCTTCTTGCGTCATGGTCCTGCCAGCGACACGAGTGATGTCGCCAAAATCGCCAAAAAATTGCTCAATTAACGGGATGTTTTCGTCCGCGACGATGTGCACAGTGCTTTCTTCCTGTTTTGTATGATCGATCCATTGTGGCAACTGACTGCCACAATGACAACGACTAGCAAGAGTTCAGCGTCATCGACTAACGGCAGCCACCGATACCGGCACTCCGTTCAGCGCTGCATTTCCGGTCAGTCCATCGAGGCGCGCATCATCGGTGAGCACGTTGGTATTCACCCCGCCAGCCTCTCGTGCGGTCTCCAGACGCACACCGTCGACGTTGTGGCCCCAACCATGCGGCAAGCTCACCACGCCGGGCATCACTTCCTCAGTAATCTCAGCTTCGGTCACCAGCTTTCCGACCCGTGAACTGATTTCCACAGTCCCGCCTTCGGCAATACCGAAACGCTCCGCATCCTCAGGATGAATCATCAGGCGATCACGTCTCGGCCCTTTAATCAGGCGGCGGCTGTTATGTAGCCAGCTATTATTGCTGCGCACATGACGGCGTCCAATCAGCACAAGATCCTCGACGTTCTTGGCCAACAACTGTGGACGCACCCTCTCGAGTTCCTCCAGATACAGATCAGGCGCAAGATGTAGCTTTCTATCCCGGGTAAACAATCGTTCCGGCATGCATGGTCGCAACGGCCCAAGATCCATACCTGACGATGCGGCTTTCAGCTGTTTCAATGTCAGTTTATAGGGGCCGCGTTTGAGCATCGCATTCAGAATACCGGACGGCTTCATCCAGCCCATGATGCCCAGTACGAGACGGCCCTGGAGACGGGTTTTCAGGCTACCACGGCCCATTCGCTTCAACAGACCGTGAATAATCTGCCAGTCTTCCTTCGCACCTTTGTCCGGTGGGAATAAAGCTGGCGCGTATTTCGCGACGTTACGGACGGCGAAACTGTTAAAGATCAGATCGTAATGGTCACGCTCCAGCGGTCCGCAAGGCGGCAAAATCACGTGTGCATGGCGGGTCGTCTCATTGAGGTAATAATCAATCGACACCATAAACTCCAACGAATCCAGCGCCGTCACCAACTGAGTACTGTTGGGCGTCGAGACAACCGGATTCCCCGCCATCGTGACTAACGCCTTCACCTGCCCTTCGCCGGACGTCAGAATCTCTTCGGCAAGCACAGATACCGGTAGCTCTCCCCCAAATTCAGGCAGACCACGAACGCGGCTCTGGTAGCGATTGAAATTTCCGCGGCTGCCGCGTGCAGCCAGAATGGCTGGCAGATCCACCGCAGGATGAGACAGCATCAAGCCGCCTTCCCGGTCGAAATTACCACTTACGATGTTCAACACCATGATCAACCACTGACACAGCCCGCCGTACTGCTGAACTGATACCCCCATTCGGCCATAACAGCTGGCCGACTTCGCGCCCAGCCAGTCACCAGCCAGTTGGCGGATAGCTTCAGCACTGATACCCGTTCGGTCGGCGGCGTGTTCAGGCGTCATACCCGCACAGATGACGCTAAGATTGGCGGGAGCAACGTAGTCCGGCAATGCCGGTAACTGAGCAGACAGTTCATGCACCCAGACGTGGAGCACAGCCAGCAGCAGCTGAATGTCCTGACCAGGACGGATAAACCAGTGCTCATTAGCAACTCTGGCAGTTTCAGTTGCCCGCGGATCAATCACCAGAACACGACCTCCGCGCGCCTGAATCCCTTTAATCCGACCACGGAAATCCGGCACAGTCATCATGCTGCCATTGGATGCCAGAGGGTTGCCGCCGATGATGATCAGAAAATCCGTACGGTCAATATCAGCAACAGGCTGCAGCAATTGATGCCCCAGCATCTGCAGGCTCGCCATGTGATGCGGCAGCTGATCCACAGACGTTGCCGAGAACTTGTTCTTTGAGCCAATCGCCTTAAGCAGCATCGGGCCAAATAGCAGATTGCCGTAATTGTGAACATTGGGGTTGCCAAGATACGATGCCACCGCATCGCGACCGTGCTGATCGCGGATACGCATAAGCTCGCTGGCGGTATGATCCAGAGCCTCATTCCAGCTAACTTCATGCCACTCATCGCCCCTGCGGATCATAGGCAGGCGCAGACGGTCAGGGTCTTCATGAAGGTCTTGCAGCGCCGTGGCTTTGGGGCAGATGTAACCCTTACTGAACGGGTCATCCTTATCGCCTTTAATCGAAAGAATCTGGCCATCTTCATGCCTGACTTCAATGCCACAGGTCGCCTCACACAGGCTGCAGGTGCGTTTATGCGTCTGAATAGTCATTACTTTTTTCCTGGCTGCTGATCGCCGGATGAGACCGGGCTTATTGTTCTGATTGACTATACGCGTTGCTTACCGGTCCGGAGCAGGCCAATTGTGCCAAAGTGCAGGACGACAGAATTCAGAATCCACCAGGCCGGACGCCACAGGAAACTGTCGACGATCTGATAAATTGAAAAAATATTAGAGACCTCCATCATAAACACCATGAATAATGCACATCAGGGGTACAAATACGTCTGAGCCTAAATTTCCGGTATACTCCCGCACTACTAAAAAGAGGGTGACGCAAATACATAGTGACTTTTGTAGCTATGTAGCACTGCTCACCAGACATAACTGCATGGGCGTGGGCTTGCTGCCATCGTAGGACGCAAGTTAACTAAAGTGCAATGAAGTTGTTAACAAGGCTTTGAGAGAGGGTCGCAAATGAGTCTGTATTCAGAATACCTGAAAGAAATTGAGGTTCGTAAGAACGAGCTTGGGTTGAACCCTAAGCCGATCGATGGCGCGGAGCTGCTGTCTGAAATCATCGAACAGATCAAAGATGTGAATAATGAGCACCGTAAAGACTCATTGAACTTCTTCATCTACAACACACTTCCGGGTACGACTCCTGCGGCAGGCGTTAAAGCTGAATTCCTGAAAGAAATCATTCTGGGTCAGGCGTCTGTAGAAGAGATCAACCAGGAGTTCGCTTTCGAACTGCTGTCTCACATGAAAGGCGGCCCGTCTATCAAGGTTCTGCTGGACCTGGCTCTGGGCGACGACGCTGACATCGCAAACGCGGCTGCAGCTGTTCTGAAAACTCAGGTATTCCTGTACGAAGCAGACACCGAGCGCCTGGCTGCTGCCTACAAAGAAGGCAACGCCATCGCTAAAGAACTGCTGGAAAGCTACAGCAAAGCAGAATTCTTTACCGAACTGCCAGACATCGACGAAGAAATCAAAGTGATCACCTACGTTGCTGCAGTGGGCGATATCTCTACCGACCTGCTGTCTCCGGGCAACCAGTCTCACTCACGTGCTGACCGCGAACTGCACGGTAAGTGCATGATCTCTCCTGAAGCTCAGGAAGAAATCACCAAGATGAAAGAAGCCAACCCAGATAAGCAAGTTATGCTGATCGCCGAAAAAGGCACCATGGGTGTGGGTTCTTCACGTATGTCTGGTGTGAACAACGTGGCACTGTGGGCTGGTAAGCCTTCAAGCCCGTACGTTCCATTCATCAACATCGCTCCAGTTGTTGCTGGTACCAACGGTATCGCACCTATCTTCCTGACTACTGTCGGCGTAACCGGTGGTATTGGTCTGGACCTGAAAAACTGGGTACAGAAGAAAGACGAAAACGGCAACGTTGTTCGCGACGAGAACGGCGATGCAGTACTGGAAGAAGTGTACTCTGTTAAGACCGGTACCGTTCTGACCATCAACACCAAGACCAAGAAACTGCTCGACAGCGAAGGCAACGAGCTGTCTGACGTGTCTGACGCTTTCACTCCACAGAAAGTCGAGTTCATGAAAGCTGGCGGTTCTTACGCAGTAACCTTCGGTAAGCAGCTGCAGACTTTCGCTGCAGAAACTCTGGGCGTTGAAGCACCAGCTGTTTACGCGGCCTCTAAAGAAATCTCTCACGAAGGCCAGGGCCTGACTGCTGTTGAGAAGATCTTCAACCGTAACGCGGTTGGTGTTAACTCTGAGACTCCACTGCACGCTGGTTCTGACGTTCGCGTTAAAGTGAACATCGTAGGTTCTCAGGACACTACTGGTCCTATGACGACTCAGGAACTGGAAGCAATGGCTGCTTCTACCATCTCTCCAAGCGTTGATGGTGCGTTCCAGTCTGGCTGTCACACTGCCTCTGTATGGGACAACAAAGCTAAGGCCAACACGCCTAAGCTGATGGCGTTCATGAACGCGTTCGGCGTGATCACTGCACGTGATCCTAAGGGTGTATACCCTGCAATGACCGACGTAATCCACAAGGTACTGAACGACATTACTGTTGACGATCGTGCGATCATCATCGGTGGTGACTCTCACACCCGTATGTCTAAAGGTGTAGCGTTCGGTGCTGACTCCGGTACTGTTGCGGTAGCACTGGCCACTGGTGAAGCAGCAATGCCAATCCCAGAGTCTGTGAAAGTTACCTTCAAAGGCAACATGAAGCCGCACATGGACTTCCGTGACATCGTACACGCGACTCAGGCGCAGATGCTGAAGCAGTTCAGCGGCGAAAACGTCTTCCAGGGCCGTGTAATCGAAGTACAGATCGGTACTCTGCTGGCTGACCAGGCCTTCACTTTCACCGACTGGACTGCAGAAATGAAGGCAAAAGCTTCTATCTGTATTTCTACCGATGAAACTCTGATCCAATCTCTGGAACTGGCTAAGTCACGTATCCAGATCATGATCAACAAAGGTATGGAAAACGAAGCTGGCATGCTGCAGAAGCTGATCGGCCTCGCTGACAAGCGTATCGAAGAAGTTAAATCTGGCGAAGCACCTGCTCTGGCTCCAGACGACAACGCTAAGTACTACGCAGAAGTAGTTGTTGACCTCGACGCGATCGACGAGCCAATGATTGCTGACCCAGACGTAAACAACGAAGACGTATCTAAGCGTTACACCCACGACGTAATCCGTCCGGCTTCTTACTACGATGGCCGTCAGGTTGACCTGGGCTTCGTTGGTTCTTGTATGGTTCACAAAGGTGACATGCAGATCATCGCTGCGATGCTGCGTAACCTGGAGAAGAACGGTCCTATCACGTTCAAAGCGCCACTGGTTGTTGCGCCACCAACGTACAACATCGTTGACGAGCTGAAAGCTGAAGGCGATTGGGACATTCTGGCTAAGTACGCTGGCTTCATCTTCGATGATGCGCATCCAAAAGAAGCGGCTCGTACCAAGTACGAAAACCAGCTGTACCTGGAGCGCCCTGGATGTAACCTGTGTATGGGTAACCAGGAAAAAGCAGAACCAGGTGACACCGTACTGGCAACTTCTACCCGTCTGTTCCAGGGCCGTGTTGTAGAAGACAGCGCTGAGAAGAAAGGTGAATCCCTGCTGGGCTCTACCCCAATGGTTGTTCTGGGCACTATCCTGGGTCGCTTCCCGACTCTGGAAGAGTACAAAGCAGCGGTTGAAGGTATCAACCTGACTTCTTTCGCTCCACCATCGAAAGACCTGGCTCGCCCAGCGATCCCTCTGAAAGCTGTTTAATTAACAGTTTTTGAGGCGATTAGCCCACTGCCTTGACCTTCAGGTTGAGGCAGAGGGCTAAGCAAATAAAAACCGGCACTCGTGAGAGGAGCCGGTTTTTTTTGTGTCTGGAAAATTTTGGCCTTACCAATAGTCGATATGGAGTCTACGCAGCAAGCATTACGTGACGGCAAAAGCCTCAGCCATGTAGGAGGGAAGCTTCTTCCCGACAACCTCTCCACAGAGAACTACCTCTGAAAGGAACCAGCCTGCTTCCGTGTAGGAAATGAGATGGACCCGTC